>NZ_JAXMJI010000030.1:0-23914 GCF_034376665.1 Allopontixanthobacter sp.
CACCCCCAACCCCTCCTAAAACAGGAGGGGAGTAAGAGTGGCTATTCTTGATCAATCTCTGAAGCAGGAAACCACCCCCAACCCCCTCCTTTAAAAAGGAGGGGGCTTGAATGCCGCTAACGCTCGCCACCACCACGCCCGGGGAACCGGAGATTTTCGCCTCCGTTCAAGGCGAAGGTCCATCGGCTGGCAGCCCCTGCACCTTTATCCGCCTGTCGCGCTGCAACCTCGCCTGCGTATGGTGCGACACTGCTTACACGTGGCATTTCGAAGGCGATAACCGCCCGCACCGCGATGCTGCGACATTCGACCGGAAAGCCAACCAGATTACCCTGAGCGAAGCGGAGGTTGCGCAGCGGATCAACGCACTGGCTCAGCGGCGCCTGGTGATTACGGGCGGGGAGCCGCTGCTGCAGGCCCCGGCCCTCGCCGCGCTGCTGGAATTGCTGCCCGATATGACGGTGGAAGTCGAAACCAACGGCACCACCAGCGCCCCGCCCCGGCTCGATATCCGGATCGACCAATATAATGTCAGCCCGAAACTGGCGCATAGCGGCAATCCGGCGGAACTGGCGCTGCTGCCTGAACGGCTGAGCCATTACAGTGCCGACAGCCGCGCCTTCTTCAAATTCGTGATTGCTACGCCGGAAGATGTGGCCGAAGTGACCGCCCTCGTCCGCGCCCACGCCATTCCACCCGCGCGGGTATTCCTGATGCCCGAAGGCACCGACAGCGCGGTACTGAGGGAGCGCGAAAAATGGCTGGTGCCGCTATGCCTTCAGCACGGCTTCCGGATGAGCGACCGCCTGCATATCCACCTGTTCGGGGATACGCGGGGCACCTGAGAAAAGGCGGGCCGCGGCAGCAGCCCCAAAGGCCGACCGGCCGCCGGCCGGTCAGGCCGCCCCCGCGGAGGCGTTGGCAAAGCCAACTAGCCGCGAGCGAAAATCACGCCCCCTGGCTGCGCCACCTTTGCACAGTGCGGTGGACGGCATCTTCTTCGCCGCCGCTCTGGCGCCACAATTCCACGAAGCTGGGATCTTCCGATGCCGGGCGCTTCGATTCTTCGAGATTGTCGAACGATACACGGATCGGGATCGCCACGCCTTCGCCGCAGATAATGCATTCGCGGTTGCGCAGGGCGGGAATGGAATCGAGAAACCCGCGCGCGCCTTCGGGCATGGCGGATTTCACGAAGGCCTGGTCGCGGTCGTTGTTGAGACGCATCGAGATGATCGTGCCGCATTGCGACAGCACGCCTTCGGCAAGATCGGACGGGCGCTGGGTAATCAGGCCCAGCGAAATGCCGTATTTGCGCCCTTCCTTGGCGATCCGGCTGAGGATCTTGCCCACCGACGATCCGTCGGCATTGGCTTCGTTCGGGACATAACGGTGGGCTTCTTCGCAGACCAGCAGGATTGGCGAGGTTTTCTCGTCACGTCCCCAGATCGCGAAATCGAACACCAAGCGCGACAGGACGGCGACCACGGTGGCGGTAATGTCCGACGGAACGCCCGACACGTCGATAATAGAGATCGGCTTGCCCGCGCTGGGCATCCGGAAGACCTTGGATATGAAATCCGCCATCGTGTCGCCCACCAGCATTCCGGAGAACATGAACTGGTACCGCGGATCGCTTTTCAATTCGTCCAGCTTGGTCTTGATCCGCATGAACGGCGCGCTGGAGGTGGCCTTGTCGAGCTGGCCCATCTGGTTCTGGATTTCGTTCGACAGGTCGGACAATAGATATGGCACCGGCGAATCCACCGTGATCTTGCCCATGGTTTCGGCCAGCCGGTTCTTCAGCCGTGCCTTGAGCAGGCACCGCGCCAGAATATCGGCATCGACCTGGCGTTCGTTGCCGTTGGAGGACAGCAGAACTTCGGAATGTTCTTCGAAATTCATCAGCCAATACGGCATCTGCAGATTGGTAACGTCGAAGATCTTGCCGGTCGTCTTGAAGGCCGCCGAATATTCGCCGTGCGGATCGATCATCACGATGTGACCTTCCGGGGCAGCTTCGCAGATCCGGTGGAGCAGCAGCGCCGCACTGGTGGATTTGCCGGTGCCGGTCGAACCCAGCAGCGCGAAATGCTTGCCCAGCAGCGCATCGACATACAGGCCCGCGCGGATGTCCTTGGTCGGATAGACGGTGCCGATCTGGATGTTGGCGCGGCCATCGCTGGCGTAGATCTGGCGCAAATCGGGGGTCGTAGCGGGATAGATCAGCGCGCCAGGCACGGGGTAACGGGTAACGCCGCGGCGGAAACTGTGAATCTTGCCGGTCAGTTTTTCCTCCTGACCTTCGCCGAGGAAATCGATGTTCGCGATGATCCCGTCATTGGCGCGCCGATCCTGCCGCTGGTTACGCACACTGGCGAGGAGCCAGCTGTTGCCGACGCGGATCTTGATCTGGCTGCCGACCTGTCCTGCAAGCCCGATCGACGGATCGTCATCGGCCATACATTCGTTCAGCCGCTGCAGATCAAGGGCAACTTGCGAACCTGAGCCAGCGATTTCGAGGACCACCCCGATCGGACGCATCGCGTTATCGGCAGTATCCAACCCAGCCGGCGACGGGTCCGCGAATTCGGTATCCGCGCCGGGCCGCTGAAAGTTGCCGTGAGCCATATCGGTCATGTTAGGTATTTTCCCCGTTGAACATAACCGCAGGGGTAGTCTGGGGAGGGTTAACATCGGGTCAACATCTGCTTCGATCACCGGGGCACGCCCGCATCTCAGATCATGGCGAAGACCCGTCCGGCGACCCAGCCCATGAAAATCGACAGAAACACCGCGATCAGACCGTAGAAGAACGCCTGCTTCTGGGAGAACACTTCGACGAACCGTTCGAAGCCGACCTTTTTGACCTCCACTTCCGCAATTGCCGACGCGATCACGCGGCCGCGCGTGATCGCGAAGGTTTCCGCCGTATAGGTGCCGGTCTGAACATTCGAGGGCAGCGAGATGCGGGCCTGATACAGCACTTGTTCGTTGATCTGCACCCCGCCCATATCCTCCTGGTACAACCCTTCGCGCTGGCGCAGATCTACCAGCCCCTGGGTGAATTTGGTCTGTTCAGCCGGATCAATCGTCCCGGTCGGCGAAAGCTGGATGAAGCCCAGACCCAATTCATAGATCGCCGCTGTCCGTTCATCGACGATTTCCGAAATCGGCGCCGAGGACGCGACGGCAAAAAACGACGGGGCAGAGCGGAAATCGGTGGTGGTCGCGTTGATCCAGATGCCGCCGATACGCTCTTTCTCGCGGACCCGGATTGCGCCGGTCGGGCCCTTGAGAACGACCACTATCTCGTAATCGTTCCCGCCGCGTCCGCCGCTGGGGTCGAGAATTGCTCCGAACAGCAGCAATTCCGTCCCGACGAATCCTTGCCGAACCTGCACCTCGTGCTGCGAAACTTCCGGCACGAGAATGGGATCACGCTGGGCGCTGGCCGGCTGGCCTGGAAGCACGGCCGCCATGACCAGCAGGAGGAGCAGGCGGACGAGGTTCATAGTGCCACCACGGTAAAAATCTCGTCCGGCCGGAACCCCAGACCGAACAGCATCCGCAGCGCCACCAGCAGCACGATCGACGACAGCACCAGCCGGAGTATCTCCGGCCGGGCGACCTGGGCAATCTTGGCCCCCATTTGCGCACCGGACACCGATCCAAGCAGCAACAGAACCGCCAGCACGATGTCGATCGCGCGCGTCGTCAGCGCGTGCATCATAGTCGTGGCGATGGTCACGAACAGGATCTGGAACAACGAAGTGCCGACAACCACATTCGCGTTCATGCCCAGGATGTAGAGCATGGCGGGCACCAGGATAAATCCGCCGCCCACCCCCATCAGCATGGTCAGGATGCCGACAACAACGCCCAGGATCAGCGGAGCCAGCGGCGAAATGTAAAGTCCCGAACCGTAGAACCGCCAGCGAAGGGGCAGCGCCGTTACAAGCGGGTGGTGGCGCCGCTTCTTCACGGTTCGGCTCATGCCCTTTTCCGACGGGCGCAGCGTCTGAAGCGCTTCCTTCAGCATCAGCGATCCAATGGTCCCGAGCATCAGCACGTACAGCACGTTGATCACGATATCGATCTGGCCGATGGCCTGGAACCAGCGAAACAATACCGCGCCGATTCCGGCCCCGAAGATGCCCCCGGCAACCATCACGCTGCCCATCCGGTAATCGACCCCGCCCCGGCGCCGGTGGGCAAAGACCCCGGAAACGCTCGCCCCGGTGACCTGCGTGGACGCGGATGCCGCAGCGACTGTGGGGGGAATGCCGTAAAAGATCATCAGCGGCGTGGTCAGAAAGCCGCCGCCGACCCCGAACAGTCCGGACAACACCCCGGTAATCATGCCCAGCAGCACGATGACCAGCCCGTTGACCGACAAATTCGCAATAGGAAGATAGACGTCCATTGGTGCTGCCCTAAACCACGCCAGCAGTGGATTAAAGCTGAACCGTGCAGGGCATCGGGGTAAAGTGCTGCGACCGGATCAGAAGCCTGTCGAAAGAGTGATGGCAACGCCCGACTTCGGTTCTGCCGCACCCGCTGCCCTCAGACGGTAATCCACCGCCACACGGGCGGGTACGGGCCCTAGTTGCACATTCACTGATGCACTCGGGCCAATGTCGAGCCGGGATGCCCCCTTCTGGGCGCCGCCCCATGCTCCGGCTCCGGCCCGCAGGCTGCCGCGGTCGAACCGGAGCATTTCGCGGTCGACCCGGGCCTGTCCGTCCACAAAAGCGGTCGCGAAATCGCCGCCGACATATCCCGCCGCCAGATAGGTCTCGCCGCGCAAACCGAGCGGCAGGGGAACGGGCGGAATCTCCGTCACCGCGAACGCAGCCGGGCGAACTTCGGTGGAGAAGGCGCTCCGGAGCGCACGAAGTTCGGCATGCGCCGCGACGGGAATTCCGCGGAACGGAACGGCGGACAGGCCCGCCGCAACCTCGGTTTCCCGGCCCGCTGCCAAAGCCTTGGTCGCCCGGACGTAGGCTGCGGGGCGCAAGCTGCTGCCGGGCTGGAGCCGGTAACGCAGCACCGCGCCCGCCTGGCTCGCGCCATAGGTGGCAAACCCTGTGCCCGTATTCGCCGCGAGCGAAGCCTGTGGCCGCAGGAACAGCCAACTGTCCAGCGACCAGCGCTTGCCCACTGCAGAGGCGGTACGGCCGGAGAAAGGTGGCAGACCGGCCCGGGTAGCCGCGCTCTGGCGCATAATCTGCGCGATGTCCGGCAAGACCGGAACCTGCCCCATCGCCGCCAGCCAGAGCAACTGATGCGAGGCAAGTACCTCCAGCCTGCCACTTGAGGCGGACGCGGGAGGAACCGGTGCAGCCGATGTGACGGCAAACTTGACCGGTTTGGGCGCCGCAATCACGGAATTGATCTGATAGGTCCATGCGGCGGCCATAGCTGCGCCTTGCGGCGCGGTGGTAGCCAGCGCAGCCGAAGGTTCGTCCATAGGCTGCAAATCCGATGGGGCGGTAACCAAGGTAAGCGGCGGTATCCGCGGAAAGGGAGATTCCCACACCGCCATGCGGATGCCGCTCCACCCCAGCAACAGGAGGGAGAAGACCACCAGCGGCTGGCCCGCGCGCCGCCTGGCCGGACGGCTCATGCGGGGCGCTTCCGTAGCGGACTGTGGGCAATGGACGGCGCCGCAATACGGGCCGGATGGGCATCATGATGGGTTTTGTCCCATTGCGGTATCTGACCGGCAAGCGTCTTGAGATAAGCGATGAGGGCCCGCCGCCCGGCCATGATGGCGATTATATTGGCGACCGGAATGCGAAGGACGGCGCGCAGCCCCTCCACCCAGCCATATTCGCGTGCCGTGAACGCGAAACGCCAGACCACGCGCCACGCGAAGCTGACGAAATTCAGCACCAGAATGATGCTGAGTTCCGGTGACAATTCCAGCGGCTGACCAACGCCGGCAAGGTTCATAAGCCAACCCGCAGTTGCGAGCACCAGCAGAGCGTAGGCCAGAGCCAGCACCAGCGCGGTGACCGGACCGCGGCGGTCGCGTATCCGCATCCAGATTTCTGCGGGGCGGGCGTGCCAGCCGAGCCTGTCCCACCCTTGTAACGCAATTCCGTGGATCCAGCGGGTCTTCTGCCGGACCGCCTGATCGAGACGGGCCGGGAAATACGCCCTGGTAGCGACCAATTGGCCGTCCGCATGGCGATATCGCAGGAACCGTGCGGTTCCGCTCTGGGCCGAAATGCCCAGACCCAGTTCGTAATCTTCCGTCAGGCAGTCGGCAGCAAAGGGATTGCCTCCCGGCTTTGTACGGGCGAGCACAGCCAGCGCGTCGCGGCCAACTGCGCAGCCGACTCCGGCGAGGGGCATGCCCGCCCGTAGCGCATCGCGAACGACCATCGCCTTGCCGTGCGCCTCGGCGAATTCCTCGCAATAATGGCTGCCGATCCACCGGCTCTGCGGCTGCGGGACCGGCAGAACGGGCAATTGGACGAGATCGGAAGTGTCCATCGCAGCATCGAGCAGTCCGAGCGCCGAATGATCGACCATGTCTTCCGCATCATGGATGACGATCATCCTGGTGCGAATTCCGCTGCGCAGCTCATCCTCGGCCAGCGCCCCGTACAGGCGATTGAGGCAATCGGCCTTGGTGGTCGGTCCTATCCGGGCATGGATTACAAGGCGCAGTCGTGGATCGCCTGCCGCGGCATGACGGACAGCCTCGATCGTGGCCTGATCGTTGGCATAGCAACCGACATACACGCGAAATTCCGACTGACGCCAGGACGACAACATATGGTCGATGGTGATCCCAATGACGCCCGATTCCTGCCACGTCGGGACAAAGATTGCTGCTGGCCCGATCAAGGGTTCCTGGTCCGTGCCGGGAAGCGTGCCGTCGCTGGTACCGGGCAGCACATAAGTGCGTGTGCGACCGGTCAGGCGGAACCAGATCCATGCCGCGTCCATGCAGATTTCGTCTGCCGCACCGATCAGGAAAAATACACCGGCGAACAACAACAGCTCATGCTGAAACAGAATAAACCATTCAAAAGCCGTGAAAGCTTCGATAGTCAACATAGCGCCCCTTATAAGGGTTTGTACCTATCCGAGGCGTAGGAAGCTTGCAACGCGCAAAGATTTGCGAAAGAGGGGGGCGCATCGAATTATGGAAAAGACAACTCCCCCGCTTCGCGAATTTTTTGCTCCCGTGCGCGCCCTGTTTGTGGGCGATGCCTCTGCGGGTATTCTGCTGATAGTGGTGGCCGCCGCCGCGATGGCGATGGCAAATTCTCCGCTGGCCGCCGAGTATTTCCACCTGTTCCATGGCGCGCTGCCCTGGACTCCGATCGCCAAACTGAACACGGCGCATCTGTGGATAAACGACGGATTGATGGCGATTTTTTTCTTCGTTGTCGGGCTGGAGGTCAAGCGCGAGTGGATCGAGGGACAGCTATCGACCAACGAACAGCGGCGTTTGCCGATTCTTGCCGCGGTTGCGGGAATGGGGGTTCCGGCGCTCGTCTATTCCTTCTTCGTGTGGAATGAACCGGCCCGTCTGTTGGACGGTTGGGCAATCCCGGCGGCCACCGATATTGCTTTTGCGATGGGTGTGCTCGGCCTGCTCGGCAACCGGGTGCCGCCTTCGCTGAGACTGTTTCTGCTGACCGTCGCCATCGTCGACGATATCGGCGCGGTGCTGGTCATCGCGCTGGTCTACACCCCGGGCATCAAGCTGGCATGGCTGATCGGGGCATTGGTAACGGTCGGCGTGATGCTGGGCCTGAACCGGATGCGCATTACCAGTACGGCCCTGTACATCGCACTGGCGATTGTGCTCTGGTACCTAGTCCTTAATTCGGGAGTCCATGCCACGATCGCCGGAGTTGTCGCGGCGTTGACCATTCCGATGGTCGGCAATAACGACAACACGATGCTGGAACGCATCGAGCACGCGATGGCACCCTGGAGTGCCTATCTGATCGTTCCGATCTTCGGCTTCGCCAACGCCGGGGTTGCCCTGGCAGGCATCGGCATTGCCGGGATCGTCGCGCCGCTGCCCGTGGCGATCGCAGCGGGGCTTTTTCTGGGCAAGCAAGTGGGCATTTTCAGCGCCATCTGGATAGCCGACCGGATCGGGTTCGCCGCGCGCCCGCATAATGCAAGCTGGCCGGAGATATGGGGCGTTTCGATCCTGTGCGGCATCGGTTTCACTATGTCGCTGTTCATCGGCGAACTGGCGTTTCCCGGCTACCGTCTGCTGATCGACGAAGCGAAGATCGGCACTTTGCTCGGCTCGCTGATATCGGCGGTGGTGGGTTTCACGATCCTGCGCATGACGACCGGCCATCCGGCCGACAGGTCCGCTCGTCCGGGATAACGGGCGCGGCGCTTGTAATCTTACCAGCTGCCGGTGTTTTCCATGCTCGCCCAGGGTTCCTGCGGCAGCAAATTGCCTTCCTGCAGCAATTCGATCGAAATCCCGTCGGGCGACCGGACAAAAGCCATGTGCCCGTCGCGCGGAGGACGGTTGATGGTTACTCCGGCATCCATCAGCCGCTGGCACGTCTCATAGACATTATCCACCCGGTAGGCGAGATGGCCGAAATTGCGCCCGCCGTCATACTGCTCGGGCGCTCCGCCGTCCTCGGGCGGCCAATTGTAGGTCAATTCAACCTCCGCCACGCCTTCCTGCCCCGGCGCTGCCATGAAGATCAGGGTAAAGCGCCCCTTTTCGCTGTCGAAGCGGCGCACTTCCTCCAGCCCGATGAGGTTGAAGAACCTCACTGTGGCCTCGGGATCGGACACGCGGATCATCGTGTGGAGATAGTGAATCATCGAAAGGGGCCTTCTTGTTCAAACCAGGGTTCATCGATCACAATGCCGGTTCACTGCGGCTGATGCAGTTAACCGGACGGGTTGGAGAGAAGATGCGATGATTGACGGCTCGAAGCAAGCAGCGGAGGCAAGTTCTCGCTCGGCTGCAAAAAAGGGGTCTGCGCCGCAGTGGCGAAGACCCCTTTTTCCCAGGTTCGGGTGTAGTCCTTAGAAGCTGGCGCTCAGCGTAACGACGACGGCATCGTCGACGAAATCATAGGCACCGACCGGAATGTCACCTTCGGCACCGACATAGGCAACGCCAAGACTGACCGGCCCGTAAATGGCCGCTTCCGCGCCGATCGACCAATCGAAGGCCTTGCTGTCATCGGTGAAGGTCAGGAAACCATCGGTGTAACCCACATGGCCGGTCACGGTCAGCGGAGTGCCGGGGACACCTACACCCAGATCGGTGTAGAAATAGAGGTTGTCCGTCCCGCCAAGCGAATCCTGCTCCGGGGCATAGGCTACGCCGACCGTCGCTTCGGCCGGACCAAAGGTGAAGCCGAGTGAACTGTAGAATTCGGTGTAGTCGAACTCGCCCGGACCGGCGTTGGGATAGATATACTGGATCACCCCGACATCGAGCGCGAGCCCTTCGGTCACGTTTCCGCTCCATCCGCCGTAGATGTCGAGTTCGGTCGAACCGTAGCCCACTGTGTCTTCATCGAGCGAAGATGCCCACGTGCCGACATAGAAGCCCGAATCGTGAGCAATATCGACGCCGCCCTGCACGGCAAGATCGCCGCCGGACAGGTCGACGCCCCGGAAACGGTATTCGCTGGCAAGCGCGACGTTGGCCGAAACGGTAATCGACGAATCGCTGTCGTCCTGCGCAAAAGCCGGGGCCGCGAGAAGTGCCGAAGTAGAAAGGATAGTTGCAACGGTGAGGCTGCGAATGGACGTTAGCATGACAAACTTCCTTGTTTGTGTGAGTTGCTTCGTCCCACCTGCGTGTCTGCCGGTTGCATCATTTGCTGTGCGAACTCTGACAAATACGAAACAAACGTGCCGCACTCTTGTGCAGTGCACAAGAGAAATTGCGGAGCATGGCGCGGCAAATCCCTAAACTGTGCCCATTATGCACCACTGTGACAGGCATGGTCCAATCGCCTCCCCCGAATTCAGCAAACCGACAGGCGTTGCACTGCAAGGGAGGCTGGCTTAAGCGGCAGGACAACAGCGGCGGAACGGTCGATCGCGGTTCTGCTAGAAAATTATCTCTTCGGAATCAAATGGAACCGTCCGTCATTCGGTTCCAGAATCAGGTTGCGCCTACCCCTATGTTCGAATTCTTCCGACAGTTTTTCCGATCCAGCCCTGCCGGGCCAAGCGCGCGCTTGCCCGAAGGTCAGCGCGCCTATGTCATCGGCGACATCCACGGCCGGCTCGACCTGTTCGAAGAACTGATCGAGGCTGTGGAACGCGACGATCTGGAATCCGGCCCCGCGGCAACCATGGTTATCCTGCTGGGTGATCTGGTCGATCGCGGACCGGACAGCGCGGGCGTGATCGACCGCGCCCGGCGCTGGCAATCCGCGCGTTCGGTCCGGATTCTGGCGGGCAATCACGAGGAAATGTTCCTCCAGGCCTTCACCAGTGTCACCATGTTGCGGCATTTCCTCAAGCATGGCGGACGTGAAACCGTGCTCAGTTACGGAGTCGATCCGCATCTGTATAATTGCGCGTCCCTGGAAGAACTGCAGACGATCATGGAGCGCCATGTGCCGGAGGCAGACCTCGAATTCATCCGGTCATTCGAAGAATATATGACTTTGGGCGACTATGCCTTCGTCCACGCAGGCATCAATCCGGAAGTTCCGCTCGCGGAGCAGACTCGTCAGGATCTCTTGTGGATTCGCGATCCCTTTCTCCGCTTTGCGGGACAACACTCGCACATTATCGTGCATGGCCACACGATCGTCGAAGAGGTCGACGAGCGGGACAACCGGATCGGCATCGATACCGGCGCCTACCGTTCAGGGCGGCTGACGGCGCTAGTCCTTGAGGGCGATCAACGCCGCTACCTCCAGACTGTCCAGACCGACGCCGGTGTGGATGTCGCCAATCTGGCCGTTGCCGCCTGAGCTTCCCGCCGCCGCGTTTCACCAATATGGTGTAACGGTCCAGTAATCATAGGCCCGCTGCTGATATTCCAGATCATAGGCCGTGTCCCGGTCCGACTCGCCGTAGGTCGGCGCGTTGCGAAGCTCGTCTTCGGTGACGTTGATCTGATATCCGCCAAGATCGGTGTCGTACTCGAATTTTTCCCACGGTACGCTGTGCAGTTCGCCGCCCATTCCCAGGAATGTGCCGACCGCAATTTCGACATCGCGCGCCTGGCCGCTTTTCTTTTCGATCATCACCCGGCGCACCGAGCCGATCTTGTCACCGTCGCGGCCAAAAACGCTGGTCCCTTCAACGCGGTCGCTGCCGATCAAGGCGCTGTCGCGAACATCATCTTCGAGCATCATGGTATCTCGCCTTCGCCGTGCAGCGCTGGAGCCGGATCATGGCGCTGCGAAAAAGAATTCTCCCGGCTTCATAAGGAGCAATGCGCGAAACCGGAAAGTTGTTTCCCGGTTCGTCGTAAATTCTGCGGAAATTGCCAGGGGGCCTGTAAGCCGGGTTCTGTCCTGCACGCGGTATGCGCGCCTTGTTTCCTTGGCGGCACCGGCCGCACAGGGGCAGCCATTCATCTAGACCGCATGTTGCCATACGGCTCAAGCAGCCAACCCGGGCGGTCGATGCGAAAACACATCTGCTCTGGCCGAAGCCTCGGCGCGCCGCCCCTATTTGGCTTTGCTCCGGGCGGGGTTTACCATGCCGCTGCTGTTACCAGCCGCGCGGTGCGCTCTTACCGCACCCTTTCACCCTTACCTCCGGTCCTTCGACACGCTCAGGATGAGCGGAGGCGGTATACTCTCTGTGGCACTTTCCCTGGGTTTGGATCCCCGGATTCGCACCCGGAGATTTTCACCCGGCGGGCATTACCCGCCGCCCTTGTTTCGTGGAGCCCGGACTTTCCTCGGCCCTCAACCTGCTCATCCTGAGCATGTCGAAGGACGCGGCTGCCCGGCCCCCTGGCACTTGCCTATCTAGCGCTTCCCCGGTCGCGTTCCAAGAGCAAATGGAACAGGATCGCGCGCAGCTGTCCGTCGATCTCGCCATCGATCCGGTGCGGGCGCCAGCGGCGCTGGAAAGCCTCGACCGCCTTGTGCCCGTCGGTAATGTCGTAACCCCAGCGCTCCAGCGCCATGTAGAACGCGCCGTCGTTGTCGAACGGGTCGCCCATCCGGATATCCGGCGTCGGCAGGGCGAGGCCGTATTCCGCCAGTCTTTCCCACGGAAACAGCTCCCCCGGATCGGTTTTGCGTGCCGGCGCGACATCGGAATGGCCGATTACATTGGCCCTCGGTATATCATATGTCCTGACGATCCGCGCCAGCAGCGGGACCAGCGCGTCGATCTGGGCTTCGGCGAACGGCCGGTAGCCCAGCGCATGGCCGGGGTGGTCGAGTTCGATCCCGATGCTGGCGGAATTCACGTCCTTGTGCCCGCGCCAGTAACTCGCGCCGGCGTGCCAGGCGCGCTTTTCCTCGGGAACAAGCCGGGTAACCTCGCCTGCCTCGCTGATCAGATAATGCGCGCTGACCTGCGTTTCGGGATCGCACATCCGCTGCAGAGCGGCCTCCGCATCGGCCATTTCGGTGTAATGGATAACCGCCATCGAAATCGGCAGCTGGCGTTCCCCGAAATTGGGCGAGAGCACTTCCCGATGGACGAGTTCATCCTTCACCCGGCACCCCCGTCCTTCCGGGCCGGGCGGAAATTCACCCGATCATGCCTTCGGGTTGGGGGAGCACCGCGCCCAGCACCAGCGCTTCGTCAGTGCGCTGATACTGCAGGCCGCCGCCCGCGGCGTTGGCCAGCACATGGATCATGTGGGCCGCCGCGGTCCGGCTGGACAATTCGTTGGCCGGCAGCGATCCTTCCAGCGCCCTGCCGATCGTATCGTCGAAAGCAATCTTCGGGCCCGTTGCCCGCACCACAATCTCGCTCGCGCCGTCACGCAGCTCGGCTCCGATATCCAGCGTCCCGCCGCGGACCAGCGCGTCGATCGCAATGTGGGAGAAATTGAGCAGAACCTTGACCGCATCCTTGGGCAGCTTGGCAGCGGCGAGTGCCCAATTCACCTGAATATTGGCCTTGTCCGCCACCAAGGCCTCCACCAGCGTCTTTGGCTCTTCGACCTCGACGAATTCGCCGAAACCGCCCGCGGCTCCGAATGCCAGCCGGAAGAACTTCAATTTGTCGGTACTGATCCGGGCGCTCTGTTCGAGCAATTCGAAACACCGCGCCCGCATTTCGGGGTCTTTCTCGTCAGCCAGCAGTTCCAGCCCGTTGCTCAGCGCGCCCACCGGGCTGAGCAAATCGTGGCACAGACGGGAGCAAAGCATCGCAGCAAGATCGACAGAAGCAGTGGTCATGCGAAAAATTTTCCGGATTTGAGTGTGGTTAACCCTCTTAGCGGGCCGGGCAGCTATAGCCAACCGGTTCGAAACCGGAAGGGCCATCGCGCCAGAATTCGACTCGGCCCATCCCGATTATTGCCCAGATGCGCCCGTCAGCGGCCGCCATGGCGCGATCCGTTGCGGATGGCTCCGGCGGTCCGACCGGATGTGAATGATAGTAGCCGAGGATCTGCGGCCCGCCGCTGCGTGCCTCGCGATAGGCGTCGATCAATGCGCGGGGATCGATTTCGAAGCGGGTTTCCGGTTCGGCGTGGATATTGGCGGTCGGCAGGATGCTGCCAATGGCAGTGCCCTGACCCAAAAGGACGCCGCACGCCTCGCGCGGAGCCGCCTTGGCCGCTTCGGCATGGAGCGCATCGATCATGCAGGCGGGAATGGTGACCATCATCGTATCTCCAAGCCTTAATCCAAAACGGGGCTTCGACAAGACGCGGGGGAACGGATAGTGGGGCCGGGTGACTGACATGGAAACGATTACCGGAATCTTGCCCGAACCTGCCCAGCGCCTCGACAAGGGCTTGGCCGAAGCATCGGGCTTGTCCAGAGAGCGGATCAAGGCGCTGATGGCCGAGGGCGCGATCGTGGTGGGCAAGACGACCGCTTCAAACCCGTCCAAGAAAATGCAGCCCGGTGCCCGCTTCACGATCACCCTGCCCCCGCCGGTCGAAGCTGCGGCCCAGCCGCAGGATATCCCACTCGATATCGTATTCGAGGACGAGCATCTGATCGTGGTTAACAAGTCTGCCGGAATGGTCGTCCACCCGGCCGCCGGAAACCACGACGGGACATTGGTCAACGCCCTGCTGCACCATTGCAAGGGCCAGTTGTCCGGCATTGGCGGGGTGGCCCGACCCGGCATCGTCCACCGGATCGACAAGGACACTTCTGGTTTGCTGGTAGCAGCAAAAACTACTGCGGCGCATGAAGGCCTGGCCCGGCAGTTTGCGGACCATTCGATCGAACGGACATATGTCGCGGTCTGCGCAGGCCACCCGGCGCCATCTTCCGGGACCATCGAAGCGCGCATCGGAAGGTCGGATCACAACCGCAAGAAGATGATGACGATGGACGACAATTCGTCACGCGGAAAGCGCGCAGTCACGCATTACAAGACGCTGAAACCCTTGCGCTTTTGTACGCTGATCGAATGCCGCCTCGAAACCGGGCGAACCCACCAGATCCGGGTTCATCTTTCGTCAATCGGGCATCCGCTATTAGGGGACCCGATATATGGACGGACACCTTCACAATTGCGGCCGGTATTACGCGATCTCGGCTTTGCCCGGCAGGCGCTGCACGCAGCCTCGCTTGGCTTCCTCCATCCGGTCACAGGCGAAAAGCACGAATTCCATGCTGAGATGCCTGCGGACCTGATGGAACTGATCGACGAAACCGTTCGTTTAAATCGATGAAACGCGCTTCAAGACGCAAAAATATCCTCTATATGTAACCATGTGGCCCGCACGAACGGATGCCCATCAGGGGTCCGGCACCGCGAGCCGACACAGAAAGGTTAGGGAAGAAGTGAGCACCAAGAAAAGTTTGACCGTTCCGGCCCTCGGCGGTGAGCAGAGCATCAACCGCTATCTGGCCGAGATCAAGAAATTCCCCATTTTGACGCCCGAGCAGGAATATATGCTCGCCAAGCGTTATGCCGAACACGAAGATCCCGAGGCAGCGGCACAGCTGGTCACCTCGCACCTGCGGCTGGTGGCGAAAATCGCCATGGGATACCGCGGCTACGGCCTGCCGGTCAGCGACCTGATTTCCGAAGGGAACGTCGGCCTGATGCAGGGCGTCAAGAAATTCGAACCCGATCGCGGCTTCCGTCTGGCTACCTATGCCATGTGGTGGATCAAGGCGAGTATGCAGGAATTCATCCTGCGCAGCTGGAGCCTGGTCAAGATGGGCACCACCGCCGCGCAAAAGAAGCTGTTCTTCAACCTGCGCCGGATGAAGAAGCAGCTGGAAGCCTATGAGGATTCCGACCTTCATCCCGATGACGTAACCAAGATTGCAACCGATCTGGGCGTCCCGGAACAGGAAGTCATCAACATGAACCGGCGGATGATGATGGGCGGCGATGCCTCCCTCAACGTCCAGATGCGCGGCGACGAAGATGGCGGCGGCCAGTGGCAGGATTGGCTGACCGACGATGGCCCGCTGCAGGATGAAATGGTTGCAGAGGCCGAAGAAGCGTCGGTCCGGCATGAAATGCTGGGCGCAGCGATGGACAGCCTCAACGACCGCGAGAAGCACATCCTGACCGAGCGGCGACTGACGGATAATCCGCAGACGCTGGAAGAACTCAGCCAGGTCTATTCGGTCAGCCGCGAACGTATCCGGCAGATCGAAGTGCGCGCGTTCGAAAAGCTGCAGAAGGCGATGAAAGCCATCGCCGGCGAACGGTTGATGCCCACAGCGGTCTAGCCTTCACCACCGGAATAAGGGCGGCCCCGATTGCGAAACGGCGATCGGGGCCGTTTTTGTTTGGCCGAGTGTCCCCGAGGTTGTTATCAGGCCTCGATGATCCGGGCCGCGAAATTACTCGTAAAAATTATTTTCTGGTTTGTCGGTATCAGTCTTGCGCTGGTGCTGCTGTTCAAATTCGTGCCACCGCCGGTTACGGCCACGATGATCCTGAACGGCGACGGGATTACCAAGGACTGGGAATCGCTCGGCAATATCGACCGTAATCTGGTGACCGCCGTGATCGCCGCTGAGGACGGGAAATTCTGCAGCCACAATGGCTTCGACCAGGAAGCGATCGAAAACGCCATCAGGCGCAATGCAGCAGGCGGGCGCATTCGCGGCGGCTCCACCATCAGCCAGCAAACCGCCAAGAATGTGTTCCTGTGGCAAGGGGGCGGATATTTCCGCAAGGGGCTGGAAGCGTGGTTCACCTTCCTGATCGAGACGGTATGGGGCAAGCAGCGGATCATGGAAGTCTATCTGAATGTCGCGGAAACCGGCATCGGCACCTACGGAGCGGAAGCGGGTGCCCAGCGCTATTTCCAGCATTCCGCCGCTCGGCTGACCAAGTCCGAGGCGGCGCGGATGGCCGCGGCCCTGCCACTGCCGCAGGAACGGTCCGTAACCAATCCGGCCGGCTTCACCCGCCGATACGGCAACACAATCTCCGCCCGCATGGGCGTTGTCCGGCGCGGCGGGCTCGACGCCTGCGTGTACGACTGACTCCGATGGGCGGCGGCCATTCTCACAGCCCTAACCATGGGCATCAACATGGGCATGGGCATACACCGACCGATTTCAGCAACGCCTTCGCCATCGGAGTGGTGCTGAACACCGCATTCGTCATCATCGAAGCGGCCTACGGGTTCTGGTCCGGCTCGATGGCGTTGATCGCGGACGCGGGGCATAATCTGTCCGATGTGCTCAGCCTGCTGCTTGCCTGGGCGGCAAGCGTTCTGGCCAAACGCGCGCCATCGCAGCGTTTCACTTACGGCTTGAAGAGCTCCACCATTCTCGCGGCGATGGCCAATGCTGGCCTTCTGATGGTGGCACTGGGAGCCATTCTTTATGAAACCATCAACCGGCTGTCCGATCCCGCGCCGGTGGCCGGAATGACCATGGTGATCGTGGCCGGCATTGGCATTGCCGTGAACACCGGCACCGCGCTGCTGTTCATGCGCGGACGGAAGGACGATCTCAACATCCGCGGCGCGTTCCTGCACATGGCCGCCGACGCTCTGGTGTCGGTCGGCGTGGTGGTGGCTGGGATCGCGATTCTGCTGACCGGCGCCTGGTGGATCGACCCGGTGACCAGCCTGGTCATCGTGGCGGTCATCGCCTTTGGCACCTGGGGGCTTCTCAGGGACAGCGTAAAGATGGGCTTGCTCGCTGTGCCCGAAGGGATCGACGAGAGTGATGTACGGGGCTTCCTCGCCGGTCTGCCAGGCGTCGAGACCGTGCATGATCTGCACATCTGGGCAATGAGCACTACCGAAACCGCGCTGACGGTTCATCTGGTGATGCCCGGCGGTACGACCGGCGACGGATTCCTGCGCGATGTGTCGGAGCGGCTGGCGCATGATTTCCGGATCGGGCATACGACCATACAAATCGAAACCACACGGGACTGCGACGGCTGCCACCAATGAGCGAACCAGACCCGTATCCCACCCATGCCGACGCCTCCCGGGCGCATCTTCGCGAAGCAATGGCACAGCTTGCCGGCGGTGACCGCAGCGCGCTCGAACGGATCTACCAGGCGACCTCCGCGAAACTATTCGGCATCTGCCTTCGTATCTTGGGGGACCGGAGCGAAGCGGAGGATGCGTTGCAGGACGTCTATGTCAGCCTGTGGCAACGGGCGAAAAGCTACGACCCCGAACGGGCCAGTCCGATCAGCTGGCTCGCGGTGTTCGCGCGCAATCGGGCTATCGACCGGCTTCGCAAGGGCAAGGTGCGCAGCGGCGCGGTGGGTGTGGACGAGGCGGCAGCAATCCCGGATCAGGCTCCGCTGGCCGACGCAGTGATGGAAACCGGCGAACGCAGCGCGCGAATCCATCATTGCATCGGTACTCTGGAAGAAGGGCAGCAGGACGCGATCCGTACCGCGTTCTTTGATGGAACCACCTATGCGGAACTGGCGAAACGGCGCGGCGTGCCTCTGGGAACGATGAAGAGCTGGGTGCGGCGCGGCCTGGCCCGGCTGAAAAGGTGTCTCGAAGAATGAGTGAGCCCGAAATGCCAGAGGGCGAAGTGCTCGCCGCCGAATATGTGCTGGGCCTGCTGGACGCGGAAGCCCGGCTGAACGCGCGCGGCATGATAGCGAGCGATACTGCCTTCGCCGCGTCGGTCGCGCGCTGGGAAGACCGGCTCGCTCCGCTGCTTGACGTGATCCCGGCTGCGGCACCGGGCGGCGACGTGTGGCAGCGAATTCAGACTGCGCTGGACCGGAGCGACCTTGCCGACGAACCGGTGATTGAAGTCCTCGCGCTGCGCCGCCGGGTACGCCAATGGAAAATCGCCACCGGATTTGCTGCCGCGGCGGCGGTGGTGCTGGCGTTCCTGGCACTGCCGATGACCCGCAGCCCCGGGCCAGACGCCGTTCCCGCGCAGCAGATTGCCGCCGCCGACCCGCTGGTCGCGTCGATCCCGATTGGCGATACTCCGCTCCGGCTGGGGGTGACCTATCTGCCGGACCGCGAGGAAATGCTGGTGTCCGCCAGCGGCCTTTCAGCCGACGGGGTGCACGATCACGAATTGTGGCTGGTGACGCCGGATGAAGGCGCAAAATCGCTGGGGGTAGTGGTGCCGGGCGAAGAACGGCGCATGACCGTGGGCGCGGCGCTTGCGCAGCGGATCGAAGACGGGGCGGAACTGGTCCTCACGCGGGAACCGCTCGGTGGAGCCCCTGCGGGAGCCGAGGCCGGACCGGTAGTGGCGAGCGGAAAACTTCAGAAGACCTGAAACTGTCGACGTTTTTCGCGGATTGGTGCATCCGCAGCGGGGCGCGTTCCGTAACTTTGAGGGCAAGCAGCAGACACGCTTGCCGTTCAAAGGAGACCAGGATGTTCAAACCCGTTTCACTCAAAGCTATTGCTCTCGGCACCGCAGCCGTCCTTTCCGCAGGGACCATCATGACCGCCGCCCCCGCACTCGCCGACCATCACAAGGCGGCAGCCAAAGCCCAGTCCAACATCGTCCAGGCTGCCATGGGCACCGGTATGCACAACACGCTGGTCGCCGCGGTCAAGGCTGCCGGCCTGGTCGATACGCTGTCCAGCCCCGGCCCCTTCACCATTTTCGCCCCGACGGACACAGCCTTTGCCAAATTGCCGGAAGGCACCGTTGGCACACTGGTGAAGCCCGAGAACAAGACGGCCCTGACCAATATCCTCACGTATCATGCCGTCGCCGGTGAAGTGAAAGCCGCAGACCTGATCGCGCTGATCAACAGCAGCGGTGGTACAGCGACGCTGACGACGGTTGCCGGCGGGACGCTGAGCGCGCGTCTGTCTGGCGACACGGTGGTCATCACCGACGCTGCAGGCCGTGCGTCCGCAGTCACGACGACGGATGTCGATGTCTCGAACGGCGTCATCCACGTAACGGACGGCGTGTTCCTGCCCGGCTGAGGCGAACAACAGCGAAGCCTTCCGGACGCGGCGTGTCCCCTCCCCCGCGTCCACACGATCCCGTCCGGTGCCATTTGGGCCGGACGGGATTTGTTGTTTCAGGGATGCCAGAGGGCGACCGCCTGGCAATTCAGGGGCCAAGCGCTAGCTCAGCCCAGGCAAGCTAGGCCGCCTTTTCCTTCTTGGCTTTCGCGCCCATCACCCGCACCGGATCCTTGCGGCCTTCGACCACGTCCTTGTCGATCACGATCTCGGTGACGCCGTCCATGTCGGGCAGGTCGAACATCGTATCGAGCAGCAACCCTTCCACGATCGAGCGCAGCCCGCGCGCGCCGGTTTTGCGAAGAATAGCCTTTTGCGCGATGGTTTCCAGAGCATCCTGAGTGAAGGTCAGCTCGACATCTTCCAGTTCGAACAGCTTGGCGTACTGCTTTGCCAAAGCGTTCTTCGGCTGGCTCAGAATTTCCACCAGCGCTTCGACATCCAGATCGCGCAGGGTGGCGATAACCGGCAGACGGCCAACGAATTCGGGAATCAGCCCGAATTTGAGGAGATCTTCCGGCTCCGCCTTTTCCAGCAACTCGCCCACCCGGCGCTTGTCCGGATCGGCGACATGGTTGCCGAAGCCGATGCTGCGCTTCTGCAGACGGTCCGCGATGATCTTGTCCAGACCGGAGAAGGCGCCGCCACAGATGAACAGGATGTTGGTCGTATCGACCTGGAGGAATTCCTGTTGCGGATGCTTGCGCCCGCCCTGCGGCGGGACGGAGGCGGTGGTGCCTTCCATAAGCTTGAGCAGCGCTGCTGCACGCCTTCGCCCGACACGTCGCGGGTGATCGAGGGATTTTCCGCCTTGCGAGTGATCTTGTCGATTTCGTCGATATAGACGATTCCGTGCTGCGCCTTGTCGACATTGTAGTCGGACGACTGGAGCAGTTTCAGAATGATGTTCTCGACATCTTCGCCCACGTAACCGGCCTCGGTCAGGGTGGTCGCGTCGGCCATCGTGAACGGCACGTCGAAGGTGCGCGCCAGTGTCTGCGCGAGCAGAGTCTTGCCGCAGCCGGTCGGGCCGACCAGCAGGATGTTCGATTTCGCCAGTTCGACATCGCCAGCCTTGCCGCCATGCTTCAACCGCTTGTAATGGTTGTGCACGGCAACCGACAGCACGCGCTTGGCGCGGTCCTGCCCGATCACGTAATCGTTCAGCGTGGTGAAGATATCCATGGGCGTGGGAACGTCGCCATCCTTGCGGCCGGCGATGCCCGCCTTGGTTTCTTCACGGATGATGTCGTTACACAGCTCCACGCATTCGTCGCAGATGAACACGGTCGGTCCCGCGATCAGCTTGCGCACTTCATGCTGCGATTTGCCGCAGAAACTGCAGTAAAGGGTACTCTTGGAATCAGTTCCGCTCAATTTGGTCATTTCCCGTGTTCCCGAATCCCTGTACCGAACCGGCGGACAGGGATTGCACCGACTGTATAGCCGGATTGCCGATAATCAACATCTAGGGCTACCATACGCCATCTTACGGACAGCTGAAGCAGCAAGGTTGCTGAATTGCTACACCCTGTCCGCCGACGATTAGCCCTGGCTGCGGGCGCCAGATTATTCCGGTGCGCCGCCCGATCCCAGCTCGTCCTTGGGTTCTTCGCCCTCGGGACGGCTTTCGAAAACCTTGTCCACGATACCGAACTTCATCGCTTCATCCGCTTCGAGGAAGGTATCGCGGTCCATCGCCTTCTCGATCTCGTCCAGGCTGCGCCCGGTGTATTTCACATACAGATCGTTCATGCTTTTCTTGATCCGCAGGATCTCGCGCGCCTGGATCTCGATGTCCGAGGCCATGCCGCGCGCGCCGCCAGATGGCTGGTGGACCATGATTCGTGCGTTGGGCAGCGCAACCCGCATACCCGGCTCACCCGCCGCAAGCAGAAAGCTGCCCATGCTGGCGGCCTGCCCCATGCAGACGGTGGAAACCCGCGGCTTGATATACTGCATCGTGTCGTGGATCGCCATGCCCGCTGTCACCACCCCGCCCGGTGAATTGATATACATCGAGATCGGCTTGGAGGGATTTTCACTCTCGAGAAACAGCAGCTGCGCCGTGATCAGCGATGCCATGCCGTCTTCCACCTGACCGGTAACGAACACGATGCGTTCGCGCAGCAGGCGGCTGAATATGTCGAAGCTGCGTTCGCCCCGGCTGGTCTGCTCGACCACCATCGGCACCAGCGCGCCGGTTACCGGATCCCGGGAAAACTGGCCTTGAGTGCCGTAGGTTTCGCCGGAAGTGCCAAACAGATCGATCATGAGAATCCTTAAACCTTGCAGGAGATGACCGCCTATGTCGCGACTGAGCAGCCGATGTTCAAGTGCGTTAATCCTGACCGGTGGAAAACCCGCTTGCGTGCCCGGAAGTTGCTGCCATTGTATCGGCTATGAAAACCAGCCACGTGATGATCGTCGCCCTGGCCCTTGCCGCCCCAACCATGGCGAACGCACAGGGCAACCTCCAATCCGATGCCGAAGCGGCACATTATGTCCAGCGGATCGAATCGCTCGACGATGCGGGGCCGCAGATAAACGCCGTCATCGTCTTCGATCGGGATGCCACCGCCAAGGCCGGGGCCGCCATGCGCGGCAATACCCGGCTGAATGGCCGGACCGTGCTGGTGAAGGACAATATCGAAACGAGCGAATGGGCCACCACTGCGGGCAGCCTCGCGCTCAAGGATAACCGGACCGGCCGCGATGCACCGATGATCACAAATTTGCGCGCGGCAGGCGGCGTAGTGCTGGGCAAGACCAACCTCAGCGAATGGGCCAATATCCGCGACAACAGTTCCACCAGCGGGTGGAGCGCGGTGGGGGGGCTGACGCGTAATCCTCACGGGATCGACCGCAACACCTGCGGTTCGTCCAGCGGCAGCGGGGCAGCAATTGCTGCAGGCTTTGCCTGGGCCGCGATCGGCACGGAGACGGACGGGTCGATTACCTGCCCGGCCAGCGTCAACGGCGTGGTCGGGTTCAAGCCGACCGTAGGCATGATCAGCCGCACCCATGTGGTGCCGATCAGCCATTCGCAGGACACCGCGGGGCCGATGGCCCGTTCGGTTCAGGATGCGGCCATGCTGCTGACCGCGCTCGCGGGCAGCGATCCGGCCGATCCGGCCACGGCAGAAGCCGACGCACGGAAAACCGATTTCAGCGCCGGACTGGGAAATTCCACGCTGCAGGGCGTACGGATCGGCGTCTTGCGCAAGCAGGTCGGCAACCGTGGGGATGTGCGCACGCTGTTCGATACGGCTTTGGCCGACATGGTGCGCGCCGGCGCGGTTCTGGTCGACATCGACTTCGAACCCAATGGCGAAATGTACCGTGATGAATATGCGGTGCTGCTGTTCGAACTGCGCGAGGACATGGGCACCTATCTACGCAGTTTGCCGGGCGCGGATATGCCCCGCAGCCTGAGCGATCTGATCGCTTTCAACGAAGCCAACTCCGCAGCCGAAATGCGCTGGTTCGGCCAGTCGATCTTCCTCGAAGCGGAGGCAGCGACGGACCGCTCTGCCTATGAAAAGGCGCGGGCGAACGCCTTGAAACTGGCGGGCGCAGAGGGGATCGACCGGCTGCTGGCGGAGAACGAGGTTGCCTTTCTGGTGGCCCCCACGACCGGCCCGGCGTGGGTCAGCGATCTGGTCAATGGCGATCATTTCAGCGGCGGCATCGGGGCCGGCAGCCTGGCGGCAATTGCCGGTTATCCGCATCTGACCGTGCCGATGGGGGCCGTCGAGGGATTGCCGGTGGGGCTGTCGATCATGAGCGGCAAATGGCGCGATCACGACGTGCTGAAAGCCGGTGCGGCTTATGAGCGGGCCCGCACGGCAGCCCTGCCGGAGCCGTCGTTGGCCCGGTGGCAACCCGCTCCTGCCGAATAGCCGGTGCTGCCTAGCGGTCGGCGCGGCTCTGCCGGGCGTTTTCGATTTCTCTCTGCAGGAAGTAATTGAGCGCGGTCCGGATCGTGGCGATGGCGGCCAGCTGGCCGATTTCGGACCAGCTGGGTGCAACCGCGGTTCGCAGAATGTCGGCTCCCAGGAGCAGTTCGAGCGCCAGGGCCAACCAGCGGCCAAGCCGCAGTCTGATTTCCTCTTTGACGTCGTGGGCACGGTCGGCGGAGCGGCTTGCGCTGTGCCCCCAGAAGGACAGCACCAGCCGAATGACCGCCTCCGCTACAGCATAGGCGACAACCAGCGCAGCCACCGCTTCGACCGCTATCGATACCCCCAGTGTTATCTCGCGGAGCCAGACCTCGATCATCACCCGATACCCCTATTTGCTGCGGCGCCCGCGAAAAAAACCAGGCCGGGATGTAGTATGGGTTTTTATAACGACAACGTC
>NZ_JAXMJI010000031.1:0-20541 GCF_034376665.1 Allopontixanthobacter sp.
CGTCCATCGCGGCATGTGCCAGCAGCAGCAGGGCAGTGGAATCCGGTCCGCCGGACACGGCGAGACCGAGGCGGGCAGCGCTCCCTTCCGGCCAGACGCTATCCAGATCGCGGCGGAAACGCGCGATCAGCTGCGGAGCGATCGGCCTATCAATTGCAGCTGACCTTGCGCAGGTTGGATTGATACTGATCCGCCAGGCGGCCCGACGCCAATGCGGGATAGGTGTCGCCGAATTCCGCCAGGGCAATACAGGCCCGGCTGGTGTCCTTTTGGGCAATCATCGCTTCGGCCAGATACAGCAGGCTGTCGGGCGCGCGGGCGGCCTGTTTGTCGGCCTGGTAATTGCGCAGGAACCACGGCGCGGCTTCCTTGGCCTTGTTATCGTCGAGATAGGCCCGGCCGAGCAGGTTCCGGCCAAACGTCAACCGGCTGTGGCGGGGAAATTTCTCCACGAACATCGTCAATTGCTGCTGCGCCTCGGGATAGAAGCCGGCTTCCCACAGGCGGAAGCCGTATGTGTACTCGTCATCGCCCGCGTCATCGGTTTGCGGCTTGGTGATGGCCTGCACCGCCGCCAACCGGGCCGCCGTCGGGCCTGCGGGAGCGGCCTGGGCAGGCTGCGCCGCGTTGGAAGCGCCCCCGGTCATGGCTCCGAGGATCGCGGTGGGAGTGTTGGTCGCCGGCGTGCTGGTTGCTGGTGTGCTGGTTGCTGGTGCCGGACCGGCAGGCGAAGCTGCTGGCAGCGTTTCCAGGGCTGCCACGCGCGCCGACAGCAGGCTCAGCGAATTGGTGTTCTGCTCCGTCTGCGAGGTCAGGCCCTGCAATTGCGCCTCCAGCGCGTCGAGACGAACCAGTATATCGGTCACGGCGGTAGTGGAATTGGGGACGGTGTTCGCCGGAGTAGCGGGGCTGCCCGAAATTTCCGGCTCGAAGAACCGGCCGGTGCCGCCAGGAAAAACGCTTCTTTGCAAGGCGCGCACTTCCGCTTCGATCTTGCGAATCCGCGCCTCGTCCACGTTCTGCGCCGCGGCAGGCAGCGATGTCGCCGCCACCGCGGCAACGGCAAGCCCGCCGAATACCGCGCGGGCAAGTGGTGTGGTGGTAAAACGAATGGTCATCGCGCACTACGCTCCTGTAATCTCAAACAAGCCGGTCCCGCATTGGGAATGCCGACAGAACCCCGAACCGATCCTGAATAGGTGCCCTGCTTTTCATGCCATGGATTCCTGCCGCAGGGGTGGCTGATTGTCGAGGGATAACCCCCCGGATGCAGGGAAACACATAGCGCGTCTCTCAGGTTTCGGTGGATGGTCCCGCACCTTCAGACGGTTGCTGCGCCGGTTGGGACCGCGCCAGCAGAGCTTCCGCACTGACCGGCACGTCGCGCAGGGTCTGCAACACTTCCGCCAGCTTGGGCACCGGCTTGCCGCCCACGGTAATTGCCAGCGCGTCCGGCCGTGCCGTCCAGATTTGCGGGTCCTCTGCATCGGCGGGGACCGTGAAGCTTTCATCCAGAACCATCTGTTTTTCCATCAGCCGGTTTCCCTGCGCGTCATAGAATTTGACCCAGATGCCGTCCTCCAAC
The DNA here is from genome assembly GCF_034376665.1 of Allopontixanthobacter sp. NCBI lineage: Bacteria > Pseudomonadati > Pseudomonadota > Alphaproteobacteria > Sphingomonadales > Erythrobacteraceae > Allopontixanthobacter > Allopontixanthobacter sp. The sequence continues at coordinate 1,586 of NZ_JAXMJI010000031.1, forward strand.
GCGGTAAACACCACTTCCCCGCCCGTCGGGGCGTCAGGAGCAGCAGCGCCGTCCGCCTGCGGCGTCGCCGGTGCTGCTGCAGGCGCTTCCGCCACAAGGGGTCCTGGCCCCGATGCCGGGAAGAAATAGTCGCGGAAATAGGCGAAACCTCCGGCGATGAGCAGGATCGCCGCGAGGGCGCTGAGCCATGCCAGTCCTCGGGTCGGTATCCGGGCCGGGTCTCCGGGTTCGAAACCCTCCCTGTTCCCGCGATCGTCAAAACCGCCCTGGGCCAGTTCTGCGCGAACCATTTCGGCGATTTTCCGGTCGTCCAGTCCAACCGCCTTGGCATAGCTTCTCGAAAAGCCGATGGCATAGGTCCGGCCCGGCAGGCCCTCGAAATCGCCGGCTTCGATCTGCCTCAGATGGCGCTGGGTAATGCGGGTTTCGGCGGATACCTGCTCGATCGAGAGCTTCGCATCCTCCCGGGCACGGCGCAGCACAATCCCCGCTGTATCGAGCGGCAAGGTTCCGTCGTCCCTGTTGTCTTCATCCGCCATTGTAAAATCCTCGGACCCCTTTTTGTTTTGCCGAACCAGAAGAACGGCAGAGAGCGTCTGTCAAGCGGTCTGAACCCGTGCCCCGCAGCAATTCGACGGGGCGGCCTGTTCACGCGGCAAACTTGTCGCTCGCCTGCGTCAATCCACCTCTATTCCGCTTCCTTCTGCCCAGTGCTGCAACGCCGCACGTATATCAGGCGGGGGCTGTGACAGCCAGCCGTTCATCTGGTTGGTAAGCACTTCGAGGTCGACCTTTCGGACCAATTCCTTGATCGGCCCGACCGACACCGGGGTAATCGAAAACCGCCGGAATCCGAGGCCGAGCAATGCCAGCGCTTCCAGTCGGCGCCCGCCCATTTCGCCGCAGATTCCCAAATCGACCGGCGCACCTTCGGTGGCCAGCGTGATCCGCTTCAGGAAGCGGAGGATTGCCGGACTGAGCCAGTCGTATCGCTCTGCCAGTTTCGGATTCGCCCGATCCGCTGCAAACAGGAACTGCGTGAGATCATTGGTGCCTACCGACAGGAACGACAGCTTCGGAATCAGCAGATCGAGTACTTCGGCGAGCGCAGGAACTTCCAGCATCGCTCCGTAGCGAATGGATTCGGGCAGGACTTTCTTCTGCGCCTTGATGTATTTCAGCTGCGCTTCGAACACGCTTTTCGCCGCATCGAATTCCCACGGCTCGGACACCATCGGGAACATTACATACAGCGCCTTGCCCGCCGCCGCCTCCAGCAGCGCCCGGGCCTGCACCTTCAGCAAACCTTCGCGTTCGAGCGCCAGCCGCAGGGCGCGCCACCCCATGGCAGGGTTATCGTCATTCTCCGCTTCGCCCGAGCGAAGATAGGGCACCGCCTTGTCGCCGCCGATGTCCACGGTGCGGAAGATTACCGGCTTTTCTCCCGCAGCGTCCAGCACGTCGCGGTAGAGACGGAACTGCTTTTCGCGGCTTGGAAGAGTGGCGGAAACCAGAAACTGGAATTCGGTGCGGAACAGCCCGATGCCGTCCGCGCCCACGAGGTTGAGGCTCGAAAGATCATCACGCAGTCCCGCGTTGATCATCACCTGGATGCGGGTGCCGCAGCGGGTGAACGGTTCGACATCGCGCAATTCGGCGTAGATCGCCTGCCGCTCGCGCGATTTGGCAAACCTTGTATCGAAGGCATCTAACGTCGTTTGAGCTGGCCGGATGATGGCATTGCCCAAATCCGCATCGACCAGCACTTCATCGCCTTCGCGCACCAGACCGCGCAGTCCCCTTGCCCTGCCGAGAACCGGGATACCCATCGCGCGGGCAACGATGACGACATGGGCGGTGAGCGAACCCTCCTCGAGGATCACACCTTTCAGCCGCCGGCGGTCATACTCGAGCAATTCCGCCGGACCGAGGTTCTTGGCGATGAGAATCGTGTCCCGCCGCAACCCCTGGGTGGCCGCAGTTCCGAGTTGCCCCGACACGATGCGCAGCAGGCGATTGGACAGATCTTCCAGATCGTGCATCCGGTCTGCCAGCAGCGGATCGTCGATCTCGCGCATCCGCATCCGGGTCCGCTGCTGGACCCGCTCGATCGCGGCCTCGGCGGTCAGTCCGGAATCGATCGCTTCGTTGATGCGCCGCGACCACCCCTCGTCATAAGCGAACATCTTGTAGGTTTCGAGCACCTCTTCATGCTCCCCGCCAACGCCGAATTCGGCCTGGCTGGTCATCGAATCGATCCCTTCGCGCATCTTGTCGAATGCGCGGTAAACCCGCTGCCGTTCCGCCTCGGTGTCGTCCGCCACGACCTGCGTGATGGTGACCCGCGGCTGGTGGAACACGGCAATCCCGCTCGCCAGCCCCTTGACCAGCGGCAGCCCCTCTATCGTCTGCGGTCCGGATCTCGCGGAATTGAGACCAAGCGCTTCTTCCTCGTCGACGAGTTCGGCGTGCGCGATAAGTTCCGACAGGACCATGGCCGTAGTCTGAAGCGCTTCGATTTCGACTTCTTCATAGCGGCGCGGTTCGACGTGCTGGACGCACAATACGCCTACCGCTCGCTCCCGATAGACAATCGGGACCCCGGCGAAGGAATGGTATTTTTCCTCCCCCGTTTCCGGCCGGTACTGGAAATCAGGATGCGCCTTTGCTTCGGCCAGATTGAGCGTTTCGATCTGGTCGGCGATGACCCCGGTCAGGCCCTCCCCGATCGCCATGCGGGTGACATGGACCGCGCTGGCGTTGAGCCCGCGGGTCGCGAACAGTTCCAGCATTCCTTCGCGCAGGAGGTAGATCGAGCAGACCTCGCTATCGAGGGATTCGCCGACGATCTCGACCACTTTGTCCAGCTTGCCCTGCGCGTGCATCCGGGAGGCCATGACCTCGTGCAACTGAGTCAGGATCTGGCGGGCAGAGGCAGCGGCGGTCATGCCGGTGTTGTATAGCACGCGAGTCCCGAAGGGAACTGCCGACCGTCCGCCGCAGACTACCTAATTTTCAAAGCGCCAGCGGCACTTGCTGGTAAGCTGGCCTTACGCCTGCGTCAGTTCTTCCTTGATTCGGAGTTTCTTCTTTTTAAGGGCCTGGATCGTCGTGGTGTCTGGCGCCGGGCGGTTCAGTTCCGCGCGAATTTTCGCATCGAGACCGGCATGCTTTTCCTGCAAGGCGCTGACGTGGGACGTTGCCATCTGGCTCTCCTTCTTAGATTTGGCCCTGAAACGGACCCGACTGCCGAATCGGACATCTGCTCCGGAACCGGCATGGGGAATAAAAACATATCCCGGGCAGTTTGCGAAGAGCGGAGTCTTCCCTATGCGATCAGTAACTGCGATGGTGCGGCGAGGCGTTGATCCGCACGGTAGCAAAAGAACGACTGGCGAGAGGACAAGCCCGGGGTGAACGAGCAGGAATTGCGCAAGCGACTGGCAGGGCTGAAGACCGAACACCGCGACCTGGATGCCGCGATCGATGCGCTGCTGCTGTCGGGTTCGACCGACCAGTTGCAGATCGCACGGCTCAAAAAACGCAAGCTGCGCCTGAAGGACCAGATTTCGATGGTCGAAGACGCATTGCTGCCGGATATCATCGCCTGAAAGCTCCAAATCCGTGCCATCCTGGGACAATATGCAATTGGAATGGTTAAATTCCACAGCAAAGCTGGCGGCCTGACGCGCGCGGCGGTAGGTTGTCATGCAATGAAGCCGCAATCCGACCTCAATCGCAAGATTGTCGAGGACCTCTATTGCGAAGCCCTGATGCTCGCAGACGAAGTTCGTTCAATCTTCGATCTTACCCCTGTCCGGGACATCGGAGAGGCAGCGGACCGCTTGCGTCTCGCCTTGTCGGTGGAAGGCCTCCGCACCACCACAAGGGTGATGCATGTGCTCGCATGGCTGCTCAACCACCGTGCGTTCTACGCCGGGGAGCTTAGCGAATTCCAGCTGCGGCGTCATAGCAAGCTGCCGCCCGACCGTGCCCCCGAACAGACCAATCTCGATTTGCTGGAGCCCGAAACCCGCGCGCTGGTGCTCCATTCGCAGACGCTTCATCAACGGATCGCCCGGCTCGATGCAGCGTGGCGGGAACGCTATGACATGCAGCCTGCACCTATCTTGCGCCTGCGCGAACGGCTGGGCCAGGCGGTGTTCAAGGCCTGAGCCGGTCAGGCGGCCAACAGGGCCTTGCTCCATTGCCGCTGGCGAAGTTCGCGTTCCGGCGGCAGCATCGCGGGCGTGAAATGGTCGATCCCGCCGCGCATCGCCGCCGATGCATCCGCCAGCGTGGGATAAAGACCCGCTCCGACCCCGGCCAGCATCGCTGCCCCCAAGGCGGTCGTTTCGACGAAAGCGGGCCGTTCCACCGGCAGGTCGAGAATATTTGCGATGTCCTGCGCCATCCAGTCGTTCGCGCTCATCCCGCCGTCGATCTTCAGCGAGGTCCAGCGGGCGCCGTCCGCGGCGAAGGCCCGCGCCAGATCGTCGGTCTGGTGCGCCATTGCTTCCAGTGCCGCGCGGGCGATCTGGGCACGTCCGGTGGCAAAGCTGAGGCCCGCGATCACCCCGCCCGCCTCCGGCCGCCAATGCGGAGCGCCGAGACCCGACAGCGCGGGAACGATTACCACCCCGCCGCTATCGGGAATCGACCGGGCAAGCGTCTCGGTTTCCGCAGCGGTGCCAAGGAGGCCGAGCGAATCGCGCAGCCATTGGACCAGGCTACCGGCGACGAACACCGATCCTTCCAGCGCATAGATCCGCTCGCCGCCGAGCTGATACAGAACCGTGCCCAGCAGGCGATTGGCCGAAGCGGGAATCTCCCGCCCCTTGTTCGCCAGGATGAAGGCCCCGGTTCCGTAAGTGGCCTTGGTTTCGCCAGGTGACAGACATCCCTGACCGATGGTTGCGCTTTGCTGGTCCCCCGCAAGGCCCGTGATCGTGATCGGTCCACCAAACAGTTCGGGCAGCGTCGATCCGAAATTTCCGGCGTTGTCGGTGACTTCCCCCAGCGCGGAATGCGGCACTTCGAACAGGTCGCACAGGCCCTGATCGAAGGCTGCCCCGTCAAGCCGCATCAGCAAGGTCCGGCTGGCGTTGCTGGCATCGGTCAGCAGCACGCCTCCGGTCAGCTTGAACACCAACCAGCTTTCGATCGTACCGAGCGCCAGCGTCCCGGCTTGCGCTGCGGCGGCTACCGCCGGCTCGTTTTCCACCAGCCAGCGCATTTTGGTGCCAGAAAAATAGGGATCGAGCAGCAGCCCGGTGGCCCGCTGCACCGCACCTTCGTGCCCTGCATCGCGCAAGGTCGCGCAGAATTCCGCTGTCCGGCGGTCCTGCCACACCAGCGCGTTGGCCAGCGGTTCGCCCGTCGCCGTGTCCCAGGCCACCACGGTTTCACGCTGGTTGGTGATCCCGATGGCCGCGATGGCGTGCGCGCCGCCAGCTTTCTCGACCATTTCGCGGGCACAGGCGAGTGTCCGGTGCCATAATTCCCGCGCGTCGTGCTCCACCCGCCCGGGTGCGGGATACATCTGGGTCAGTTCCTGCTGCGCGCTGCCAATTAACGCACCCGCCGCGGTAAACAGCATCGCGCGGGTCGAGGTAGTCCCTTCATCGAGGACAAGTATCTGTTCCGTCATGCAGCCTCCCTGCCGCTCCTCTAAATGTCCGCTCCGCTAAAGCAAATCGCGTCATAGACCCACATAGCGCGGCCTACAAAGCGTGGACAGGCTGCCTGCGGGTCCCCATATCGACCGCATGGCAATTCCACCCAAACCCTGGCCGACGGGTCTTGTCGAACAGCCCGAGCCGCTCGTCCGCCGGGTGCTGGCGCCCAATCCCTCGCCTTACACCTACACCGGCACGCAAACCTATCTGGTCGGCAATGCGGGGACCATCGCGGTGATTGATCCCGGTCCGGATGACCCCGACCATCTCGCCGCGCTGGAAGCCGCGATCGGGGACGCAAAAATCGGCGCGATCATGTGCACCCATACCCACCGCGACCATTCGCCCGCGGCAATGCCCCTCGCGCAGCGGACAGGTGCGCCGATAGTGGGGTGTGCGCCGCTGGTGCTCGACGATGCTGGACCTCGCGTGGATGCGCCATTCGACCGCACCTATGAGCCAGACCGTGTGCTCGAAGACGGCGAAAGCATGACCGGCCCCGGCTGGACGCTTACCGCCGTCGCGACCCCGGGCCATACCTCAAACCATCTGTGCTTCGCGCTTGAGGAAAGCGGCGCATTGTTCACCGGCGATCACGTGATGGGATGGTCCACCAGTGTGATTGTGCCGCCCGATGGCGACATGGGCGATTACATGGCCAGTCTCGCCAGGCTGTACGAGCGCGATGACCGCGTGTATTATTCTGCCCATGGCGCGCCGATCGAAAAACCGCGCCAGCTGGTTCGCGGCATGATCGGTCACCGGCGCCAGCGCGAAAACCAGATCTTGCGGCTTTTGGGCGATGCGCCCGGTCCAATCGAAGGTCTGGTGCCGCAAATGTACAAGGGGCTCGATCCGCGCCTGACCGGAGCGGCGGGCATGTCGGTCAAGGCGCATCTGATCGATCTGGAACGCCGGGGCATGGTCAGCCGTTCAGGTGATATATGGCAGACAATCTGAAACAGTCCGATAACGGGCGGACGGCAACCGAACTCGGCGAGCCTCCGGTACAGCGGCAACAAACTCTTGCGCGGCTGCAGGCGGTGCCTTGGCTGATGTTCATCGCCGCGCTTGCGCTTGCGGCATGGCTCGCATGGGAGGCGTTCGGCGCGGACGATTTGGGTGATCCTCTCGCGACAAGCCTGGTTGCGTTCGAAAAACAGAACCGGCTGACCGTATTCAGCGCCGAGCTCGCGCCGGTAGTCGCCAGTGACGACAGCCGCTTCCTCGGCATGGTGCAGAGCCGCCAGGTCGCGGTAATCCCGGCGCGGGTGGATTATACCCTCGATCTTTCACAGGTGGGCGAGGAACGCCTCGCGTGGAATCCCGAAACCGAGGTCCTTGATGTCCAGCTGCCCGCCATCCGGGTTGGCAAACCGAACCTCGACGAGGCGCGGGCGCAATATCTGCGCGAAGGGATCTGGATCACCCGCGATGCGCAGGACAATCTCACCCGAAAGAACACGCAGCTGGCCGAACAGCAGGCCGTAAAGCAAGCAGCGAACCCGGTGCTGCTGGATATTGCGCGCGGCGCAGCAAGGGATGCAATCCGCCAGAACCTTGCTATACCATTGGAAGTTGCCGGATATGGCAATGTGACCGTGAATGTCCGCTTCGACGGAGAGATAGCCCCGCAATGACCGCACAATCCCGCCTGCCAACCGGAACCGACCTGCGCGCGGAGATCGACCGTCTGCGCAAGTCCCGCAATGCGGTAATCCTGGCGCATTACTACCAGAAGCCCGAAATCCAGGACATTGCCGATTATGTCGGCGACAGCCTGCAATTGAGCCAGCTGGCGGCGGATACCGATGCTGACGTGATCGCGTTCTGCGGGGTCAAATTCATGGCCGACACGGCGAAAATCCTCAGCCCCGAAAAGATCGTCGTGCTGCCCGACATGGACGCCGGTTGCAGTCTGGAAGACAGCTGCCCACCTGACAAGTTCCGGGCCTTCCGCGAGGCGCATCCCGACCATATCGCGCTCACCTACATCAATTGTTCGACCGAGGTGAAGGCACTGTCCGACGTGATCGTGACCAGTTCCAGCGCCGAAACAATCCTGCAGCAGATTCCCGAAAGCCAGAAGATCATCTTCGGCCCCGACCGGCATCTGGGCGGCTATCTCAACCGGAAATTCAATCGCGATATGCTGCTCTGGCCCGGCGTCTGCATCGTGCACGAAGCGTTTAGCGAGAGCGAATTGCTGAAATTGATGCAGCAACATCCCGGTGCGCCCGTGGCGGCACACCCGGAATGCCCACCGCACGTGGTTGCACATGCCGATTATGTCGGATCGACCAGCGGCATCCTGCAGTTCGCCAAGACTTTCCCCGGCGATACGCTGATTGTGGCAACGGAACCGCACATCATCCACCAGATGGAAAAGGCCCTGCCGGAAAAGAACTTCATCGGGGCGCCGGGCGCGGACGGGAACTGCAATTGCAACATCTGCCCCTACATGGCGCTCAACACGATGGAGAAGCTCTACACCGCGCTGCGCGATCTGGAGCCGCGCATCGAAATCGAGGAGGGATTACGCCTCAAGGCGAAGCGGAGCCTCGACCGGATGCTCGAAATGGCCAGCGGCACGGTCGGCATGGGCGATCTGGGGCGGGCGTGATCGGCCGTGGCCGTATGGCGCATTAGGTGGGTATGACCGAATATCCGCGCTGGCTGTGGGCCAAGCTCAATTCGAACTACTGGTTCTATCCGGCGCTTTTCTCCTTGATCGCGGCCGGTCTGGCGTTGGGCATGGTCTGGCTGGACCGGCACGGGTTTGCCGAGTTTCTCAACGAAATAGCGTGGATCATCCCCGCGCGGCCGCAGGGCGCGAGCAATATGCTTACGGTCATTGCCGGATCGATGATCGGGGTCGCGTCCACGGTGTTTTCGATCACCATCGCGGCCGTCGCCTATGCCAGCGGAGCCTATGGCCCGCGGCTGCTGACCAATTTCATGGAGGACAAGGGGAACCAGTTCAGTCTGGCGACCTTCATTGGCACTTTCGTTTACGCGTTGATGGTGCTGCGGGCGGTGCGCAGCGAAGACGAAGTGGCGCCAACCGCCGCCGATGCCGCCGCGACCACCCTGCCCGGCTTCGTCCCCCAACTATCCCTGCTGGTGGGCCTGGGCCTGATGGCGGTTTCCATCGGTGTGCTGGTCTTCTTCCTCAACCACATCCCCGCCAGCATCCGGATCAACACCGTGCTGGAAGGGATCGGCAAGCGCCTGCTCGACGGGATCGAGGATAGCTATCCTGAGCCCGACACAGGCCGGACGACGACAAGGCCGCCGCAGGGAAGATCGATCCTTGCGGAGCGTACCGGATACGTCCAGCTGATTTCCTTTAGCGCACTGGCACGAATTGCAAAAAAGTTCGACGGGCGGATTTCCCTGGCGGTGCGCACGGGAGACTTCGTGCACCCCGGCATGGCGATCGCGGATCTATGCGACGCCGGCTTGAGCGGCGACAAACTGGATCAGGAATTGATCGACGACCTGCTTGATTGCTTCACGCTGGGCGCAACGCGGACGCCGGAACAGGATTTGCAATTCCTGATCGACGAGTTGGTGGAGATTGGCTTGCGGGCGCTGTCGCCCGGGATCAACGATCCGTTTACCGCGATCACCGCGCTGCACTGGCTCGGCGCGGCCACCGCGCTGCTGGGCACGCGTGATTTGCACAAGCACGTCGGGAACAGTGATAAAGGTCTGGCGGACCTTGTCCTACCCTTGCCCGATGATTTTACGCATTACGTTACGCGCGGCTTCGGCAATTTCCGCAGCGCGGCGGCGACCAGCACCCCCGCTGCGCTGGTGATGCTGGATACGCTGCGCAACTGCGCCGCACCGATCCGCGACGAAACGCGGCAGGCGATCCTGCACCGCGAAGGGGAGCGGCTGATCCAGCAGGCCCGCGAGCATCTCACCGGTCCCGACCTACAGGATGTCGAGGCACGATTCGCCGGCTTCACCCGCGCAATGGCGGGATAGACACCTCTGCTATTCCGCCGGTTCGGGACCGACCGGGTTCGCCTTGCTGTTCCGCGCCAGCACCAGCGCCGTCCCGAGCAGCGCCATGCCCAGAATATCGACCGGGCCGATCGTTTCGCCGAACGCAAACCAGCCCGAAAGCGCGGCCACCGCCGGCTGGGTCAACAGCGCCAGGCCGATGATCAGCGGCGCGAAGTGCTTCAGAGAAAACACCAGCAGGCCCTGTCCGATCAGCTGACTGAGCACGAACAGCGCGATGAGCGGGGTCCAGTCGGTCGGCCAGATCGGCTCCCCGCGCAGGACTGCCATTCCCAGCAGGATTGGCGCGCCTGCCAGCGAACTCCACGTCAGCAGGCTCCAGCTGCCGAGGCCCGCACGGGCACGCTGCAGGATCAGCAAATACCCCGCGTAGAACAGGCCGGCGAGCAGGCAGAACAGGTCTCCGACCAGTGTCTCGCGGGAAATTTCGAGCGAATTGCCCATCAGGATCACAGCCCCGGCAACCGCCGCGATCATCGCCAGCCATTCTGTCCCGCGGGGCAGGCGGCGCCACATCACGAAGCCCCAGATCATCAATACCAGACTGCCCGAATTGCCGAACAGTGTCGCGTTGCCGAGCCGCGTTGCCTCGATCCCGATGTGCCAGCTGGCAAGGTCCAGGGCAAAAACCACCCCCGCCACCAGCACCAGCATGAGCGTCGGCCGCGCAATTCCGCCCAGGCGTTCGTTATTCGCCCGCGCCAGCATTGCAAGGAATGGAAGCGCGAGAAATAATCGCCAGAATCCAGCCGCCACCGGGCCGCTGTCAGCCAGCCGGACTGCCCAAGGCCCTAGCGCCAATGCGACATTTCCGGCGAGTAGCGCCGCCACCAGCAGCCAGCGCGGTCTTTCGCCTGGTACACTCGCGGTGGTTGAATTGCCCATGGCTGCGCCTTAGCTGCCAGTCTGACAATCAGAACAGCAAAAAAGGACGGCATCTTGCACGAAGCACTTTTCACTCCGATCAAACTCGGCGCAATCGAAGCGCGGAACCGCATTTTCATGGCTCCGCTGACGCGCGGCCGCGCCGATGTGCCGGGATTCGTCCCCAACCAGATGATGGCGACCTATTACCGCCAGCGCGCCGGCGCGGGGCTGATCATCAGCGAGGCAACCGGCATCAGTGTCGAAGGACTTGGCTGGCCGTCAGCCCCCGGCATCTGGAGCGACGAGCAGGTTGAAGCCTGGAAGCAGGTGACCAAAGCCGTGCATGAAGAAGGCGGCACGATCGTGCTGCAGATGTGGCACATGGGCCGGATCGTGCATCCGGTGTTCCTCGGCGGCGAACCGCCGGTATCCGCCTCCGCGACAACCGCGCCCGGGCAGGCCCATACGCCGGAGGGCAAAAAGGATTACGTGCAGGCCCGCGCGCTTTCCCTCGAAGATATTGCCCGGGTGGTGGAAGATTACCGTCACGCTGCGCAAAACGCCTTGAAAGCCGGGTTCGACGGAGTGCAGCTGCACGGTGCGAATGGCTATCTGGTGGACCAGTTCCTGCGCGATAGCACGAATTTGCGGACGGACGAATATGGCGGTTCGCCCGAAAACCGGGTGCGGTTCCTGCGCGAAGTGCTGGAAGCGCTGATTTCGGTCTGGGGTGCCGACCGCGTTGGCCTCCGGCTATCGCCCAATGGCGACACCCAGGGCTGCGATGACAGCAATCCGGCGGCCACATTCGGCGCGGCGGCGAAAGTGTGCGAAGACCTCGGCATCGCGTTCCTCGAATTGCGCGAGCCCGGCCCGGATGGTACCTTCGGCAGCACCGAAGTGCCCAAGCAGAGCCCGATGATCCGCACGATCTTCTCCGGGCCGCTGGTGCTCAACAGCGATTACGATGCGGCAAGCGGCACCGCGGATGTCGAAAGCGGCAAATGCGACGCGATCGCCTATGGCCGTCCGTTCATTTCCAACCCCGACTTGCCCGAGCGGATCAGGATCGGCGCGGAATTTGCCCCGAACGTGAACGTGCCGCAGAGCTGGTACTTCCCGGGACCAGCGGGATACATCGATTACCCCGCATTGGACGAAGAAATGGAAGCGGCCGAATAGGCTCGCGCTATTCCTCCTCCGGGGCGGGTTCGTCCGTCTCGGGGGAGGTTTCGGCTGCTTCGGCGCTTTCCGCGGGTTCCTCCGCTTCCGGCTCGTCCGCGGCACCCGCCCCGGCGCGCGGGGTTTCCAGCGGCGGCGAACGGGACTGAACCGTATCGAGCGGCAGCATGGCGTCGCTGATCGAACCTTCGAGCACCTCGCCCGATGCAGAACCGTCCTCGGCTGGGTCGGGATCGCCCCCGCAGGCAGACAGCGCCAGCGCCGCAGCCATGATAACAGCGTGTCGTGTCACTCGATTACTCCGCATCGCTTGCAAGTCCGGCGAGAAAATCGCCGGCGCGGGCGAGCAATGCCTCATCCCAGGCCTCCGGCGCAAGCTGGATCCCGAGCCGCGCCAGGCTGGTGACCCCGTATTCGGCAATTCCGCAAGGGACGATGCCGGCAAAATGGGACAGGTCGGGATCGAGATTGACGGAGAAGCCGTGCATCGTGACCCAGCGCCGCACGCGCACGCCGATCGCGCCAATCTTCGCCTCGCCGCCGTCCACATCGCGGGTCCAGATACCGATGCGCCCTTCGGCGCGCCAGCTGGCAACACCGACGTCCGCCAGCGTGGCGATCACCCAGCCTTCGAGGGCGTGGACGAAATTGCGGACATCGCGGCCGCGCTTGCCCAGGTCCAGCAACACATAGCCGATCCGCTGCCCTGGCCCGTGGTAGGTGTACCGTCCGCCGCGCCCCGCCTCCACCACTTCGAAACGAGGGTCGAGCAATTCCGTCGCTGCAGCGCTGGTTCCTGCAGTATAGACGGGTGGATGTTCCAGCAGCCAGACAAGCTCGCGCTCCGTTCCGGCGGCTATCGCCCGGTTGCGCCGGTCCATCTCGGACAGCGCCTGACGATACGGCACCGGCACCGATTCGCAGCGGTACTCAGGTTCTGCCGGCGGTGCCTCCGCGGAAGATGGGAACAGGTTTTTTTCCATTTGATTTGCGTGGCAAGTCCAGTCCGGCTTATCAAGCGGCTTGTGGTGTTTTGAATTTGACAATGGGGGAGTGCTTGGAAATGAAACTGGATATGGGTAGCGCCTGGAGCGAGGCCACCGCCATGATCTCCGCCAACCGCGATCTGGTGGCCATAATCGCCGGAATTTTCGTCTTTCTCCCTACCATAATCCTGGCGGTAATCGCACCGGAGGCTGCGATGGGTCCCGCGGAAGTCAATCCCGACGATCCGATGGCTGCTTTGCAGGCCTTCTATTCCGCCAACGGGATCTGGCTGTTCTTGATTGGAATCGTCAACGCCATCGGATCGCTGGCACTGTTTGCGCTGTTTGCCGATAACCGCCCAACTGTCGGCGATGCAATTGCCACCGGCGTGAAGACATTGCTGCCCTATCTCGCGGCGCAGATCCTGCTGGTCCTCGGCCTTTCGATCCTGCTGGGCATTCCCGTAGGCTTGGCGGTTGGACTTGGCGGAACGGCTGCCGGAGTTCTGGTCGGCTTGGTCGCCTTCGTCGTTCTGGTCTACGTGATAATCAAGTTCTCGCTGCTGGCACCGGCGATGATTATCGGCGGTATCCTCAATCCCGTCCGGGCACTGCGTGCCTCGTGGGAGGCAACCAAGGGCAACAGCCTGCGCCTGATGCTGTTCTATTTCCTGCTCGGGATCGCGATCGTTGTGATCGCCTTGGTGTTCGGCCTGATCAGCGGGTTGTTCGTGGCAATGCTCGGGACAGGATCGGTTGCCGCAATGGTCGGCGGCGCCCTGAACGGCCTGCTGAGCGCGGTTTGGACCTTGGTGATCGTCGCAGTTCTGAGCGCGACCTATCGCCAGTTGACCGGTCCATCGGCCAGGTCGGTGAGCGAAACTTTCGAATAGGGCCTGCGGGCTGGCGGGCTGCAAAAAGGCCGCGCCAGCCCCGGTCAGGCGGCTTCCTCTTTCCAGCCCCAGAACAGCTGGCAGGGGAGCACATTGAGCCATTGGAAGCCCTGTTCGATATGGGCGAAATGCTTGGCCATGAAATCGCGCGCGGCAGCGGAAAACTGATATACCAGGAACGCGCCGCCGGGCCGGATGATGTTGTGCGTCGCCTCGGCGATGGCCGGGCCGACACCGGGCGGCAGGGTGGAAAACGGCAGTCCCGACAGCACATAATCAGCATGGTCATGTCCGTGCTGGCGGACGATGCGTTCCACATCCTCCGCCGATCCCAGTACCGCAGTGAAGCGGGTGTCGGTGATCGTGCGGTTGAGATAGTCGATGAACAAGGGGTTGGTGTCGATCACCAATAAGGCCCCGTCCTGCCGCAGCCGTTCCAGAACCGGTCGGCAGAAGGTGCCTACACCTGGCCCATATTCGACGAACAGCTTGCATTCGTCCCATTTGACCGGCTCGAGCATTTGCCGAATGGTGAACCGGGAGGATGGAATGATCGATCCGACCATCTTTGGGTGTTCGACAAAGCCGCGGAAGAAAACCGCCCACTGGCCCAGCATCTGATCGAGACGGACCCGGCTGAAACGATTGTTCTGTCCGCCTGTGGTGGAGACTGCAAGCTGATTGGATTTGGTCAAGAAGTGCGTTCCGATGGCTGGGCGCGGCGGGTTGGCCGCTAGATAGACGTGCGTTGCCAAATGCCCTTACCGGTTGCAAGGTGCTGCGCGCAACCCTTCGCTTGCAACCCTGCCACGCGGAGCCTAGCGCCGGATCAGCCATGGCCGACGCAAACCCGCCCGAAACGGTTATTGTTTCCCCACACCCGGTGCGCCCGATCTCGCGCAACCGGATGGCGCTGCTGTTTGCGGTGATGCTGACGACTGCGGCAGGCAATACGGCCATGCAGTCGGTAATGCCCGCCATCGGGACATCGCTGGGCGTGGCCGACGTGTGGATCAGCCTGGCGTATAGCTGGTCGGCGCTGCTGTGGGTGATCTGCGCGCCGATCTGGGCGCGCAAGTCCGACCGGCGCGGCCGCAAGGCGATGATGGCGCTGGGGCTTATCGGTTTCAGCGCATCGATGGGCCTGTGCGGTGCCGCGCTATGGTTTGGTCTCAATGGCTGGCTGCCCGCGCTGTGGACGCTGCTGCTGTTCGCCGCCGCGCGCAGCCTGTATGGCGGCTATGGTTCCGCCGCCCCGCCCGCGGTCCAGGCCTATGTTGCATCCCGCACCGCCCGGTCGCAGCGCACCCAGGCGCTTTCGCTGATCGCGTCGAGCTTTGGCCTGGGCACGGTGCTTGGTCCTGCGCTGGCGCCGTTGATGGTCATGCCGGGTCTAGGTCTGGTCGGTCCCTTCGCTGCCTTCACCCTGCTGGGCCTCGCCACGCTGGTGGCGCTGAGGATATTCCTGCCCGACGATGTTCCGCAATTCGCCGCGCGCGGGGCCGCCTATGACGCACCCTACGGATCCGGAGGATCGAGCCGCGAGCCCCAAGCGAGTGACGAAGACGATCCGGCATCCGAAGGACCGGCAGACAAGCTCGGCTGGTGGGAGCCGCGGCTACGGCCCTGGGTGATCTCGGGTCTGCTGGGCGGCCATGCACAGGCGATGGTGCTGGGGATCGCGGGCTTCCTGGTGCTCGACCGGCTCGGACTGCGCGGCACGCCGGAAGCCGCGACCGGCTCCATCGCGATCGTGCTGATGTGCGGAGCCATTGCCACCCTGCTGGCGCAGTGGGGCCTGATCCCGCGCCTCAACCTTGGTCCCAAGGCCGCGATCCTGTGGGGCTGCGCCCTCGCCGCGGTCGGCACATTGATGTTCGGCAGCGCGCAGGAATTGCACGGGATCGCCCTGGGATATTCGGTCGCGTCGCTCGGCTTCGGCCTGTTCCGGCCCGGTTTCAACGCAGGCGCATCGCTGGCGGTATCGCGCAACGAGCAGGGCGAGGCCTCGGGCGTCGTCGCATCCGCCACCGGTGCGGCCTATATCGTCGCCCCCGCAATCGGGGTGTGGCTGTATGGCCATTCCGACTGGCTGGCCTTCGCGGTCATCATCGGACTGTGCTTCGCCGTGCTGGCAATCGGTTGGAAATCGCTGTCCGCCGACGAAGTGCTGACTGCTGACCGTTAGTGGGCGAGCGTTAGAGGATTTCCTCGACCCTCTCCTTGGGACGGCACAAGCGGACACCTTTTTCCGTTTCCACCAGCGGCCGGTTGATCAGGATCGGATCGGCCATCATCGCATCGAGTACGGTGTCGTCATCGGCCTGAGACAATCCGCGTTCCTCGGCATCGGTGCCCATCAGCCGCAGCCCTTCGCGCGGTGCCATTCCGGCGTCGCGGTACAATTGCGCCAGCTTGTCACGGCTCGGAGGATTTTCGAGGTAGCGGACCACGGTAAGGTCGACGCCGTCGCGCTCCTCGAGGATGGCGAGAGTGTTCCTGGAAGTCCCGCAGTTCGGGTTGTGCCAGATGGTCGCTTTCATGCGGTATTCCCTATCGTTGATGCAGCCTTACCATAAACCAACAGATATTTTCCGGCCAAGGCAATTGAGTGGTTGCAATTGCAAACCATTCTCATTAGCGGTCCCTGCATAACGAGAATCATTCGCATTAGGGAATATCATGCCATCATTCACACGCCGCTCCATTCTCCTGTCCAGTGCCGCGCTCGCTCTGCCGATCGCGCCGATCATGGCGGAGGCCGACGAGCAGCCGGTGCGCGACTATCTCCCGACCGAAATCGTGGTCACGGGCGCGGCCGAAGGATACGGCACCGATGACGGCTCCACCGCAACCAAAACCGCCACGCCGCTAATCAACGTGCCGCAGGCGATTGCGGTCATGACCGACGACCAGCTGCAGGATCAGGCCATCCGCCAATTGGGCGAGGCGCTGCGCTATATCCCCGGCATTTCGCTGGAGACCGGCGAAGGGCACCGCGACGAGATTTTCATCCGCGGGCAGGAAACCACGGCCGATTTCTATCTCGACGGGTTGCGGGACGATGCCCAATATTATCGTTCGCTGTATAATATCGAACGGATCGAGGTGCTGAAGGGCGCCAACGCGCTGATCTTCGGCCGAGGCGGCGGCGGCGGCGTGGTCAACCGCGTCAGCAAGACTGCGCAGCCGGGTGACATTTTTGCCGAACTCGAAGGATCGGTGAACAATTTCGGGGCCTTTGCCCTGGCGGCCGACTTGAACCAAACGCTGAACGAGACAATTTCAGCTCGCCTCAACGCGACCTATGAGGAATTCGCCAGCAACCGCGATTTCTACGAAGGCCGCTTTATCGGCATTTCGCCCACCATCTCCGCAAATGTCGGGCCGGACACACGGCTGACAGCAACCTATTCCTATGATGACGATGCAAGGGTGACGGACCGCGGAGTGCCGTCCTTCGAAGGCGGGCCGCTCCGCGGTTTCGACGACACCTTCTTTGGCGACCCCGATTTCAACTATGCGACCGCCGAAACCCACATCGCCCGCGCGCGGATCGATCATGGCTTCAGCGACAGCTGGTCCGCCAACGCCACCCTGCAATACGCCAATTACGACAAGCTCTACGCCAACCTTCTGCCCAACGGCACCGACGGAACCAGCGTCCAGCTGTCCGGATACGAGGATGCGCAGGAACGCGAGAACATCATTGCGCAGGCCAATCTGGTGGGCGAATTCGCCACAGGTCTCCTCTCGCATACCGTCCTGCTAGGCGTCGAAGCCAGCTGGCAGGATTCGCTCAACGGACGCCGCAATGTGCAGTTTCCGAACGGTTCGGGCGGCTTCGCCAGCCGTGCGACGGTACCCCTCGCCCCGGTCCTTACGATCCCCGCTTTCTCGCTCGCCGCGCCCAACCGCGCCAACGACAGCAGCCTCAGCGTACTGTCCGGCTATGTGCAGGACCAGATCAAGATCGGCGAGCATCTTGAACTGATCGCCGGACTGCGGTGGGACCGGTTCGACCTCGAAACCACTAACCTCGCCGGAAGCCTGACGACCCGCGTGGACGAGAAGGTCAGCCCGCGCCTCGGCTTGGTGGTCAAGCCGAGTGACGTTCTGTCCTTCTATGCCAGCTATGCGACCAGTTTCCTGCCCCAGTCCGGCGACCAGTTCTTCCTGATCGAACCGGGTGATGCCGGGCTCGAACCGGAGAAATTCACCAATTACGAGATCGGTGCAAAGTGGCTGCTGCGGCCCGACCTGTTCCTGACTGCGGCAATTTTCCGCCTCGACCGGAGCAACAGCAAGGCCCCCGATCCGGACAACACCGGGCTGGTCACGCTGGCGGGCGAAAGCCGGACCGAAGGCGTCGAAGTCAGCCTGGTGGGCAACATCCTGCCCGGCTGGCAGGCGAGCCTCGGCTATACCTATCTCGACGGCCAGTTGCAGACCACGACCGAGGCCGGCCCGGCCGGCACGCGGTTACAGCAATTGCCGGAGCACCAGATTTCCGCCTGGAACCGGGTCCAGCTGACCGACAATTTCGGCATCGGCCTCGGCGCGGTCTATCAGGACGAACAATTCACCTCCTTCAGCGGCAATGTGGTGCTGCCATCCTACTGGCGGGTGGACGCCGCGGCGTTCTTCGATGTCAGCGACCGGCTGTCAGTGCAGCTGAATGTCGAGAACCTGCTGGACGAAAAATACTATCCCAGCGCGCATGGCGACAACAACATCCAGCCCGGCATCCCGCTCAGCGCGCGGCTGGGGGTACGGGTGAAGCTGTAGGAGGGTTTCCAAGAGTTTGGGTTTGAACGGAGGATAACGACCCAGTTGCGAACATTCTCGGAAGCGGACGGTTAGTTGCTAACTTTGTAGATGGCAGTCGCCAACACCTGCACCCTGTCCAGCCGCTCACCCGATTTGTCCGCTCGGCTGATGGTGATGGATAAGGCCGGGTCTTCCCGGTTGCGAAAAACCGTCGTCGCCATGCCTTCCTTTACCGCCGACTTCTCGGACTGCCACCTCCGGTTGAAATCAGCCGAGGAAAGGACACTCTGAACGCTCGGTTCGAGGTCTACGCCGCCGCCGCCAGTAATATGGCACATCGGTAGCTGGTCCGAGACAACAAGGACATAGCCTGCATCCGGCGTAGAATTGATCCTCCAGTAGTGATTAGCCCGCCGGAGTTCCACCGGTGGAAGGTTCACCTCTTCCACCCGATCAACGAGACCCATCTGCGGCCCAAGGCCGACAGTCTCGATGAATGGGCCGGTTCCCTCCGCCCAGCTTGCGGGGTTCAACAACCATTCCTC
>NZ_JAXMJI010000032.1:0-14558 GCF_034376665.1 Allopontixanthobacter sp.
TGAAAGGTTTCAGCAAGCACGACAAATTGTTCCGTATGCGGGGTAGAATGGTGCGCCGGTCAGTGCCGGAAATGCCGCATCCCGGTGAAAATCATCGCCAGGCCCGCATCATTGGCGGCATCGATAACTTCCTGATCGCGCCGCGAACCGCCCGGCTGGATCACCGCCGTCGCCCCGGCTTCGGCCGCCGTCAGCAGCCCGTCGGCAAAGGGGAAGAACGCGTCCGAAGCAACCGCGCTGCCGGCAGTGCGGGGCTGGCTCCACCCGTGGGTTTCGGCGGCTTCGGCGGCTTTCAGTGCAGCGATGCGCGAACTGTCGCGGCGGTTCATCTGGCCCGCGCCGATGCCCGCGGTCACGCCGTCCCTGGCATAGACGATCGCGTTCGATTTCACGTGCCGGGCCACAGTCCAGGCGAACAGGCAGTCCTTCAACTCCTGTTCGGTCGGGGCGCGCTTGGTGACGACCTTGAGATCGTCCGGACCGATCGCGCCATTGTCGCGGTCCTGCACCAGAATGCCGCCGGCGATGATCGCAAGGGTCTGTCCCGAACGGCGCGGATCGGGCAAATCGCCCGTTATCAGCAGGCGCAGGTTCTTCTTTCTGGCAAACACCGCGCGCGCGGCGTCGTCGGCTCCCGGCGCGACCACGACTTCGGTGAAAATCTGGCAAATCGCCTCCGCCGTGGGGCCGTCCAGCGGGACGTTGCAGGCGACGATCCCGCCGAAGGCCGACACGCTGTCGCATTGCAGCGCCTCTTGCCACGCCTCGAGCAAAGTCGGGCGCTGGGCCACGCCGCAGGGGTTGGCGTGCTTGACGATTACCACCGCCGGGGCTGCGCCGCGAAATTCGGCGGCCAGTTCGAAGGCAGCGTTGGCATCGTTGTAATTGTTGTAGCTGAGTTCCTTGCCCTGAATCTGCTCCGCCTGGGGCAGTCCCTGCGTGTGCGGCCCGGCGGGAAGATACAGCGCCGCATCCTGATGCGGATTCTCACCGTAACGCAGCGTGCCGACGAGCTTGCGGGTCATGCTGACCATTGGCGGGAATTTCTGCCCTTGGTCGGCAAACGCGAACCACTGGCTGATCATCGAATCGTACGCCGCCGTGGCTGCGAACGCCTTGGCCGCCAATGCCTTGCGGAAGCGGATCGACGTTGCGCCGCCGGATTGCGCCAGTTCATCCAGCAGAGCCGGATAGTCGGACGGGTCGGTGACTATGGTGACATATGCGTGGTTCTTGGCTGCGCTGCGCACCATACTCGGCCCGCCGATGTCGATTTTCTCGATCACCTCGTCCCGCGCGGCACCTTTTGCCAGCGTCGCCTCGAACGGGTAGAGATTTACCACCACCAGGTCGATTGCGCCGATCCCGTGCTGTTCCATCGCGGCGGCGTGTTCCGGGTTGTCCCGCACCGCCAGCAGGCCGCCGTGGACCAACGGATGCAACGTCTTGACCCGCCCGTCCATCATTTCGGGGAACCCCGTGATCTCGGACACATCCCGGACCTTCAGGCCCGCATCGCGCAGCGCCGCAGCGGTGCCGCCGGTCGACACCAGCTCCACGCCCAGCGCGGCCAGCGCCTGTCCCAGCTCCGCCAATCCGCTCTTGTCGGACACCGACAGCAGTGCCCGTCTGATCGTCACATTACCCACGTGAAACTATCCCATTTTCCTGAGCAGCCAGGAGAAATTTCCTCCGCTGCGCGATGTCAGCCCCTGCAGCACCAACTGCTGGATCGGCTGCGGCCGTCCCTGTCCGTCGACCCACATGCTTTCCTCGATATCCAGCACGCCGTCGCACGAGGTAGTGCCCAACCGGAACTGCCAATAGGTGCCGTCGGGCAAGGCCAGTCCGGCGCCCTTGCGGTCTTCCGACAAACCCAGTTCGATGCCCGGACCGATGTGGAACCGGATCGCGAATTCGATCTTGCCGCGCTTGCCCTTGCCCGAAGGCACCAGCAGATCCTCGCCGCGGAGTTCGCTGCCGTCGTCGCGCAGGATCAGGATCCGGCGATGCACCAGGCCAAATCGCGCGGCATAGCCGTCGTGGCTCGCCTCGACGCGCGACGCCTTGCCATTTTCCAGCTCCAGCGCCCGCCGGTTGACCTCGACTTCCTCGACCCCCTTGCCGAGCTTGCCGTTGATCATCACCGCCGTGGAATTGGCGTTGTCGAGCGCCAGGGTGGAATGGGCGGCGGTGGCGCGCAATCCCTGTTCGATCCGGATCGGGGTTTGCCCTCCGGCGAAGCCTGCTCCGCCGCAATTGACGATGATCCGCCGCCCTTCGCAGGACATTTCGAAGGCGAGGGTGGACGCGCAGCCGGACCGGGCATGGCGCGCCCGCGGCGGCGGCGCGGCGTCGAACTGCAGGATCGTCTTGCCGCCGTTGAGCCGCTGATACCCCCATTGGCGAATGTCCTGAAGCGGGCGGCTGCGCACGCCGCTCGCCTCGATCAGCGCGGCCACCCGGTCGGCCTGCACCCCGCCCGCGCCCTGCCAGCTGCCCAGCCCGCCATCGCCGTGCATCAGCGCCAGCAGCGGCGGAACCAGCAGGGACAGCATGGCATCCAGCGCAGCAGGCGTCTCGCGCCCCGCCGCCCGGTAGCAGGCGATCAGCTTCACCAGCAGTCCGATGGCGTCCATCTGCGCAATCGGGCTGCGCGACAGCACGCCGCCATCGTCGGCAACGAGTTCGCCCAGTGCGCGGATCAACCCCGCTTCGCCGAACAGGCGGCGCGGCTTGCCCTCAGGCAGCAGCAGGCCTGCGGCTGTTATTGCGCACCAGCCGGCGACTTCGCCCAGCACATCGTCGCTGCGGGTCACGTTGCGGTCCAGCCAGCGGGCCGTATGGCTGATCGCTTCCAGCGCGTCGGAGCGGACGCGTTCGTTCTGGCCCGAAAGGATAAGCGGCGCATGGACCAGCCAGTTGAGCAGCCGGTGACCGGCGTGTTCGACGTTCCATGCGGGACCCTTGCCGATACCCGGTCCGGTGCCGGGTGCCTTTTTCGCCGTGCCGTTTGCCGCCAGCCAGGCGGCGAGCACACGTTCCGCGGTGGGCGCACAATCTTCGCGCGGCGCGCTGGCGGCAAGATCCCCGAGCCACGAAAACCCGTGCACCACTCGCTCGAACGGCGCGGTCAGCCGGGCCTGCGGGGAGAAATCCATCTGGCCGATCGGTGTCTTGACCCCGTGGATCAGAAAATGCCCCATGCGCAGGGCAACACCCGCGGCTCGGTCGCTTTCCAGAGGGCATTTGACGGTCGCCAGCATCCGGGTGCGCGCCGGCTTGGTGAAGGGCGAAGTCAGGGTAGAAGGCGGCACCCCCAGCCGGTATGCAAGCCGGATCAGCCGCTCTCCGGGGCTGATCGCAGGCGGGGCGAAATCCGTCAGTACCAGCGATTTGCCGGGCTCGAGGATCGGGCCAGCCTCACCGGATTCCGGCGACTGCGTAACCAGGGCTTCGTCCACTTCACGGCCCAGCGGCATCGCGCTTCCATCCCCTGTGACCGCCTGATCGCGGGTCCGATCTTCTACCACGTAATCAACCATCAGGCGTGTCCCCCGCCTGGTCCGCGCAGTGCCGCGATGTTGGCGGCATAATGTTCCGGCC
This sequence comes from Allopontixanthobacter sp., assembly GCF_034376665.1. Taxonomy (NCBI): domain Bacteria; kingdom Pseudomonadati; phylum Pseudomonadota; class Alphaproteobacteria; order Sphingomonadales; family Erythrobacteraceae; genus Allopontixanthobacter; species Allopontixanthobacter sp. Next base: position 3,607 of record NZ_JAXMJI010000032.1, read on the forward strand.
CGCCCTTGAAGGTAGCCGATCCGGCGACCAGCACATCCGCCCCTGCCTCGACGCACAGCCGCGCCGTTTCGGCATTGACCCCGCCGTCCACCTCCAGCCGGATGTCGCGCCCCGTCTTGTCGATCATCCTGCGCACCGCCTCGATCTTGCCGAGCTGGCGGTCGATGAAGCTCTGCCCGCCGAAGCCCGGGTTGACGCTCATCACCAGCACCAGATCGATATCATCGATCAGATAGTCGAGCATCTTGGCGGGCGTACCGGGGTTGAGCGAGATACCCGCCAGTTTCCCCAGCCCCTTGATCGCCTGCACCGTGCGGTGGATGTGCGGGCCGGCCTCGGGATGCACGGTAATGATGTCGGCACCGGCGTCGGCGAAGGCCTCCAGATAGGCGTCCACCGGGCTGATCATCAGATGCACGTCGAATGTCTTCCGGGTATGCGGCCGCAGGGCCTTCACCACATCCGGACCGATGGTGATGTTGGGGACGTAATGGCCGTCCATCACATCGATATGGATCCAGTCCGCGCCGGCGGCGTCAATGCTGCGCACCTCTTCCCCGAGCCGCGCGAAATCGGCGGACAGGATGGAGGGTGAAATCAGCGGCTGGGCCATTGTCGAACGCTTCTTTCAGGTAAACCGGCACAAGTGTGGTTCACTATCCGGTTAGGGGGGAGCTTACTGCGCCGCAAGCACCCATCGGCGGCTTTTCCACACCGGTTCCGCCCTTTTTCCTGCCCGGGGCAAATGCCCGATTCCAAATTCGACTGGATGAATGCGCGGCAATGGTGCAATTCAGCGGTAATTCATAGTCTGGCGGGCAATTGAACGCCATATCTCGCGAGGATCCGGAGCCGGCCGATACGCTGCTAATCCATCCTCCCCAGCGCGTTCCCCGCGCTATGGGACATATTCACCCGATGACCGAATAGGGAAACCGAATGACCACACGTTCTTCTGCTTTGAAAACCGTTGTATTGGCGCTCGCAACCGGCAGCCTTGGCCTGTCCGTTTCCGCAGCAGCGCAATACAACCAGGTCTTGAGCAACGATCTGGCCAAATGTTCTACGGGCGCGGGCCCCGCCGTGAAAGTCACCGTGCAGGGCATCAAGCAGGCGAGCGGCAAGATTCGCGTGCAGAGCTATAACGGAACCAAGTCCGACTGGCTGGAAAAGGGCCGCTGGCTGACACGGATCGAAGCGCCCGCCAAAAGCGGAACCATGACCTTCTGCGTTCCGGTGCCGTCCAGCGGCACCTACGGCATTGCCGTGCGCCACGACGTGAACGGCAACGGCAAGACCGACATCCGCGAAGATGGCGGGGCCATGTCGAACAATCCCAGCATCAATATCTTCAATCTGGGCAAGCCGGGTTACCAGAAGACCGCATTCAACGTCGGCAGCGGTGTGACCGCGATCAGCATCACCATGAAATATTTCTAGGATTTGCGCCTGCGCCACAGGCTGAACAGGACCCCCGGCGCCGCCATCAGCGGGTGCTTTTCCCGCCACGGGGTAATCTCAACCGCAATTCCGGTATGGCGTTCCAGTTTCCACGCGCCGTAACGGGCAGCGCCCTCGAAGGTGGTCGTGGCCTTGACCAGCCGCAACAGGTTGAGCGGCTTGCCCAGACGCCGCCGCGCCGCCCACCAGTGCAGGATCTTCCGGCGGTGCTCCGGTTCCAGATGAGGTGTCAGCCGCGCGCCGTCGCGGTCATACGCGATGTTCTGCGCCGACAGGGCAAGCGGCAATAATCCGGCGAAATGATCGCGGTTGACCGAGAGGATTGAATCTTCCCGCCCCGGCTTTTCGACCCGCAGTTCGGCCTTGTAGGTCGCCCGGAACAGCGCCCGCCAGTAATCCTCCGCCGTTCCGCTGCCGGGCCCCAGCGCGACCGCCAGCCGTGCCGCGGTACAGGCAGCGGCGGCGACGGCTTCGGCTACGGCCCGGCGGACTGTTTCGTCCGCGTTCCACACCAGCGCGCAGGGTTGCACGAACCGGGCCCAGATCGTCGTATCGCGGCGCGTGCCCCGGGCTGCCTCGGCAAAGGTGGACAGCGCCATTGCCGCGACCTTCGCCCGCAGGACCTGTCCGCCGAATTCCCGTTCATGATAGCTGACCCGCGGCCAGATCCGTTCCCGCTGCGGACCCGGCATCAGCAGGTAGAAATCGAGCACGCCGTCGAGCGAGCCGGTGCGCAGGTTCGAGCCATAGTACAGCGCGGCTACCGCGCCCGCATCGCGGGCCAGCCACGCTGCGAACTCGGCCACCGCTGGATCGACGGGCGCGGCCAGGGCTGCTTCGATCCGGCCCGTCAGCGCCGTGCCGGGCGGCAAGCCGGAGGATTTACCGGTCAAGGTACGACGAAGTGCAGTTCCGGTCCCTCTGTCACGTGGTACCGGCCTGCAGGAAAAATCTCGCCATCAAGGATGAACCCGTCATCCAGCGTCAGTTCGAACTCGTCGGCCCTGGCGAAATGGACGCCGGAGCGCCCTATCCAGCCGGGCGCATTGCCGACCACAATCGCGGGGACCATCGCCAGCGTCCGGCGGCGGGCCTTGTCCATGACCGTGACGCGCAGACCGTCCCGATAGGGGCCGAACAATTTCATCCCCAGGGGGAGCCGCCCGAGTGTGGACGCGATCAGGATCCAGCGCTGCGCGGGGTCGCCAAAGCCGCTATGCGGCATCGGATCGCGGTTCGGCCCGAGTAGCAGCTGCATCCCGGTCCCGCGCCGCCAGCGATTGCGCGTACTGCCAAGCAGGGCCTGCGCCACGCCCCACACGGCGGTAACCCCCACCGCGAGACTGTTGAACGCGCCCAGGCGGTGCGCGTCCTGCCCCGCCTTGATCCCGGTCTTGAACGCGCCCGCGCCCAGAATGAACCCCATCATCGGCGGCGGACTGTCCTCCGCCGATCCGGACGCGGGGAGCGGGGTCATTACGATACCGCGCCGATGAACACGCCGGCCCTGTTCGAACGCGGCGATCACCCCGGCCAGGGTCCAGTCGGCCGGAGCGCCGAGATCGACATTGAGGGCGTTGGTCTTGCCGCGCGGCAGCACGGCGAGGGCGGGCCAGTCGTCACCCCATACCTTCAGCCCACTGGACAGGACATCGCGGACGGTCCCGTCGCCGCCGTTCATGACCAGAAGTTCGACCCCCCGCCGCTTGAAATCGGCCAGTGTCGCAGGCAGGTCGCCGTGACCGGCCGGTTCGGCCACAATGACGTCGGCCGGGTGCCCACCGGCAGAAACGGGCAGGTCGGCCGCCGCCTCCGCCGGGTGGCGGCGTTTGAGATTGTGGTGGCTGTGCCGGTTGTAGATCACGCCCACCACCGGAGCCGGGCGGGGTGTGCCGTCCCATTCCGGCAGTGGCGGAAATTGTTGCTTGGCGAACGTCATGGCCGGGCCGCGTTAGCAAGGAAACCGGGCCTGCTCCACAAGAGATATTCCACAAATCTTGCCGCAACCCGGCGTTCGGCCCGATTTTATCCGCCAAATCAGGGGCGACGCGGCGCATTTAATCCGTTAGTGTCCGCCGATGCTGCATCCCGAACTGCTCGCTTCTGCCAATGCGATCGCCGGTGACATCGTTGCGCTGCGGCGTGCGATCCATGCCGAGCCCGAACTGGGCCTGCACACCCCTCTGACGCAGGCCAAGGTCCGCGCTGCGCTGGCCGATTTGCCGCTGGAATGGCGCTCCGGCCCTTCGACCACCGGCGAAGTTGCAATCCTGCGGGGCGGCAAGCCAGGCCATCCCGGTCGCAGCCGCGTCCTGCTGCGCGGGGATATGGACGCGCTGCCGATGCCGGAACAGACTGGCCTCGACTTCGCTTCCACCATTGACGGCCGGATGCACGCCTGCGGGCACGATACGCACACCGCCATGCTGGTAGGTGCGGCGCAAGTGCTGGCGGCCCGCCAGGCGGAACTGGCGGGCGAAGTGATGTTCATGTTCCAACCCGGCGAGGAAGGCTACCACGGCGCGCGCTTCATGATGGAGGACGGGTTGCTGGGCGGGACCGGTGGAAATCCGCTACCCGAGGCGGCCTTTGCGCTGCACATCATGCCCAACGCGCGCCACGGAGTGATCGCGGGCCGGGCCGGCGCTTTGCTGGCGGCTGCCGACCAGTTCGAAATTACTCTTGAAGGGCGCGGCGGCCATGCCTCGATGCCGCACGACACGCTGGACCCGGTGCCCGCTGCCTGCGCTGTCGTAACCGCGCTGCAGACGGTGGTGACCCGGCGCTTCAACGCCGCCGATGCGGTGGTGGTCACGGTCACCATGCTGGACGCCGGCACCGCGCATAATGTGATCCCCGATCACGCCGTGCTTCGCGGTACGATGCGCACGCTGTCGCCGGAAAACCGGCGTCAGGTACAGCAGCTGATGCGCGAGACCGCCAGCGGGATCGCCGCCGCACACGGAGTTACCGCCCGCGTCGAGATTACCGAGGGTTTCCCCGTCACCCTGTGCGACGAACGGGCCGTTGCGATGGGGCGTTCGGTAACGCATGAAGTGCTCGGTGCGGACAGCTGGAAAGACCTGCCAGCCCCGATCATGGGGGCGGAGGATTTCTCCTATGTGCTGGAACAGGTACCCGGTGCGATGTTCTTCCTCGGCGTTGCCCCCAGCGGCGAAGACTGGAGCCAGTGCTGCGGCATCCATTCCAGCCGGATGATGGTGGACGAAGGTGCCCTGCCGCTGGGCACGGCAATCCTGGCCGGCTGCGCCATGCGGTTTCTGGAACGGGGCTTCGAATAGAAATTGGCGGGGGTCGAGGATTAGTATGAGCGAGACGGAATGCTGGACTTTCAGCGAGGCGCTGGCGCGTCACGCTGCCGAGCGCGGCGATGCGGCCGCTTTGCGGTTCGGGTCCCGGGTCACCAGTTTCGCCGAATACGACCGGCACGCCACGCAGATCGCCAACGGGCTTGCCGCCATGGGCCTGACCAAGGGGGACCGGATCGCCTATCTGGGCAAGAACAGCGACTATGCGGTCGAATTGTGCCTCGGCGCGGGACGGCTCGGGGTCGTGCTGGTCCCGATCATCTGGCGGCTCGCCCCGGCGGAAGTGGAGTTCATCCTCGAGGATTGCGGCGCGAAAGTGCTGTTTGTCGAAGACGGCTTTGCCGGCGTGCCGTGGGACGGCGAGGCGGTCTCGATGGAGCGTGAATTCGCCGCTTGGCGCGACCGGCAGTCCGATGACCCGGTGACCGCGAGCATCACCAAGGACGACGCTTTCCTCCAGCTCTATACTTCGGGCACCACCGGGCAGCCCAAGGGCGTGGTGCTGAGCCATTTCAACGGGTCCAACATGCGCCCGCGGCTGGAGGCGGAAAATATCTACTGGTATTGCGCCGCGCCGGGCGATTCGCTGATCATGGCCATGCCCTACGGCCATATCGCCGGTATCGGAGGCGCGACCGGCGCGGCGCTGGGCGGGCAGGAACTGATCATCCATGCCGAATTCGATCCCGCGCTGATGATCCATGACGTGGCGGAATATCAGGTCAAATGGCTGTTCCTGGTCCCCGCGGCGCTGGGCATGATGCTGGCGCATCCGGACGCCCAGGGGGCCGATTTCTCCTCGGTCCGGGGCCTGACCTATGGCGCCAGCCCGATTCCGCTCGACCTGCTGAAAGAAGGCGTGTCGCGGCTGGGCTGCGATTTCGCGCAGCTCTACGGCCTGACCGAAACCTATGGCGCGATCATCTCGCTCGCGCCGGAGGATCACCGCCCCGGCCGCGAGCATGTGATGCGCTCGGCCGGCAAGGCGATGCCGGGCGTCGAAATCCGCATTCTGGGCGGCGATCTCGAGCCGCTGCCCCCCTGCACCACTGGCGAAGTCGCAATCCGGTCCGACTGCGTGATGCTGGAATACTGGAACCGGCCCGAGGAAACCGCCAAGGCCCTGATCGGCGATGGCTGGTTCCGCACCGGTGATGCCGGCATGCTCGACGAAGAAGGCTATCTGTTCATCCAGGACCGCATCAAGGACATGATCATCAGCGGCGGGGAAAATGTCTATCCTGCCGAAGTGGAAAGCGCGATTTACGGCCTCCCCGGCGTGGCCGACATCGCGGTTATCGGCGTCCCCGATCCGAAATGGGGCGAAGCGGTCAAAGCGATCGTCGTGCGAAATCCCGGCAGCGACCTGACCGAAGCCGAGGTCATCGCCCATGCGCGGACCAGGATTGCCGGATTCAAATGCCCCAAGTCAGTGGATTTCATCGATGCCCTTCCGCGCAATCCCTCCGGCAAGATCCTCCGCCGCGAACTCCGCGCGCCCTATTGGGAAGGGCTGGAACGCCAGGTGAATTGACCGCGGGCGCGCGCCGCCCGCCGGTGACGGGCGCATATCTCTCCGTCAGGCACGGCGATGCCCGCGCAAGGACCATAACACGAAGGAGGTCCGCTGAGGCGGCAAAGGAAGGATACAGACCAGGAGAAGGAGAAGCCTCCTGTCGAACAAGAAGCGAGTTAATGCCTTGCAAAGACACGCTGACCTGATAGCCAGAAACCCTGTTTCAAATGATAAATGGTGCGGTATGCAGGTTGGCAATCGGGTCCGGCGCGTAGTTATACTCGGCGGCGGAACCGCGGGTTGGATGACCGCGACCGCGCTGGCGAAGACCTTCGGCCCGCGGGTCTCGATCACATTGCTCGAATCCGAAGAAATCGGCACCGTCGGTGTGGGCGAGGCGACGATCCCGACGATCCATTGGTTCAACGAGTTGATCGGGCTCGACGAATCCGATTTTCTCCGCGCAACAAAAGCCAGCTTCAAGCTTGGCATCGAGTTCGTCGATTGGGCACGGCCAGGGCACCGCTATTTCCACCCTTTCGGCCAATATGGCATCGCCCTGCCCGGTGTACCTTTCCACCAGCGGTGGCTGAAGGCGTGCCGCGATGGTCTCGGCCTGCCGCTGTCCGACTTCTCGCTGGCTACGCGCCTGGCTTCGCAGAACCGCTTTGCCAAGCCGGCAGGCGGAGCGCAATCGATCCTCTCGACGCTCGGTTACGCCTTTCACTTCGATGCAAGCCTCTACGCCCGTCACCTGCGTTCGCTGGCCGAGGCCGGCGGCGTCACCCGGATCGAAGGCAAGCTCAGCACCGTGGAGCGCGATGGCGAAAGCGGTTTCGTATCGGCGCTCCTGACCGAGGCCGGTGACCGCCTGGACGGCGATTTATTCGTCGATTGCTCAGGTTTCCGTGCTCTGCTGATCGAGGGCGAGATGCAGGCCGGCTATGAAGACTGGTCACATTGGCTACCTTGCGACCGTGCCGCCGCGGTTCCGTGTGAACGGATGGACAAGACAACACCCTACACGCGTTCGACTGCGCGCGCCGCCGGCTGGCAGTGGCGCATCCCTCTCCAACACCGCACCGGCAATGGGTATGTCTATGCGAGCGAGTTTGTCAGTGACGACGAAGCCGCGGCTACACTCCTTGCCAATCTGGACGGCGCAGCGCTTGGTGATCCGCAGCTCCTGCGCTTCAAGGCGGGTCGGCGGCGGCGGACCTGGATTGGCAACGTGGTGGCGATCGGCCTTTCGTCGGGGTTTCTGGAACCGCTCGAATCCACCAGCATCCATCTGATCCAGAGCAGTATCGCCAAACTGCTTACGCTGTTCCCGGACCGGGATTGCGACCCGGGACTGGCCCTCCAGTTTGACCGCCTGATCGCCGCCGATCTGGACGAGATCCGGGATTTCCTGATCCTTCACTACCACGCCACAAGCGACAAGCCCGAGCCGCTGTGGAACCATTGCCGGCACATGGCGCTGCCCGACACGCTTATCGAGAAACAAGAGCACTACCGCAGATCGGGACGGCTGATGCTGGGCGCGAACGAACTGTTCCGGGAAGCGAGCTGGCTTGCGGTGCTTAATGGACAAGGGGTTTTGGCGGAAGACTACAGCCCATTGGCGGACGCGTTGGACCCGGCGACCAACAGGGCGCAGCTCGAGCAGATCGCCGGCGTCGTCACGCGCGCAGCGTCCCATCTTCCCATGCACGATGATGTGATCGCGCAGGCAATTTCCGCGTCGGATGCGTTGTCGCCCGCTGATGCTGTGAACGGATGACCCGCCCGGATATCGCCGCTCGCCTGATCGGAAGCGAGCGGCAGCCGCTTGTCGTTGTCGACGGGTTCGCGGCCGATCCGGACGCGCTCCGGGCCGATGCAACCACGCGCCTTTTCGAACCGGCCGGCCGTAACTACCCGGGAGTGCGGGCGCCGCTGCCATCCTCTTATCTTCGCGATGTCCATGCCACGCTCGCAACGATATTGCGCGAGGTATTCGGCTTTCGTAAGCGGATTGTGCCCTTGGACGCGAGCTTCTCGATCGTCACGACTGTCCCTGAGCAGCTATCCCTGGAACAACGGCTTCCGCACGTGGATTCGATCGAGCCCGATCGCTTCGCACTGGTTCATTATCTTTCACCGCACAACGCGGACGGAACCGGTTTTTTCCGCCACCGCACTACCGGATTCGAGATGCTGGACGAGGTTCGCGCGCCCGTTTACTTCGCGCGCCTCCGGGCCGAGCTGCGTGAAGGCGGGCCACCTGCCGCCTATGCCGGTGACGAAATGCCCCTGTTCGAGCGCACTGCACTGGTAGAGGCGCGCGATAATCGCGCGGTAATTTACCGCAGCGCGTTACTGCACTGCGGCGCAATCGGCCCGGCTACCACGCTCTCGTCCGATCCCGCGAGCGGGCGACTTACTGTCACGGCTTTCTTCACGGCGGAGTAGTGCGCGGCGGCTGCACGGCCAGATAGACTGTGCTCCACAACTGGGCTGCGTTCGATTCGTCAACGTCATCCGTGCCGGCACCGAAAGGGACAACCTGATAGCGGTCGTTTTCGTAGGCCCAGGACCAGAGTTCGGAATTTGCCAGTTCGCGCACCGAGAGGATTACGCTCCAGAGCTTGGCCTGTGCGTCTTCCAGCCGCGCCCGGGTCGCGGCCGGCAAGTCGGTGCGGGCGAGCTGCCGCTCAAGCCCTGCGGCAACCATCGCTTGCTGCCAGGACCAGACCACCGTTCCATGATAGGCTGCGGGGGTGAAGCGCGCTTGCACCTCCGGTTCTGTGAGCGCCGGATTGGCGACAAGCAGGCCGATATCCGTCATCAGGCCGGCAGGAAACGGACGCATCATGGCGCTCAGATGGACATCCAGCTCGGCGGGGGAGGGCCGGCCGAACAGGAGGGCAAATCCTTCGTCCGAGTGAATGATCGGAACCGGACTGCCGTGTTCGTCGAGTGAAATGGCGTGAAAGGCGAGCGGCTCGCCATGAAGCGCGGCGAGCGCAGGCCCGGCAGGTATTCCGCGGATTGCAGCATAGGAGTTGATCGCAGCCTTTGCATCGGCAACCGGCATCGATACCCGGAACAGCGCGGGTGCGCGGCCGCTCCAAATTTCGGCCATACGCCCCGCATCGCTGAAAATGGCACGGTCTGCGTCGGAGAGATAGGGATCGAGCAATCCGGAGGTGAGCAGCCGCTGCGCAGCGTCAAGGGCTGCGGGGACAAACACGGCATTGACGTCATAGGCATAACGGCCCCGACCGATCCCCTCTTCGCTGTCGCGCCACTGACCCGTCTTGCGACCTGGCTTCAGGCTGATCAGGTTTGTTATTGCTGGTGCGTCGGCAAAGGGCCGCGCCTGGTCGAGCACAAATCGAAGGTTGCGCACCAAAGCCGGGCCGACGCGCTCATGACTGCCGGATTGCGCATCACCGGAAACCGCACGCGCGAGATAGGCGCGCGCGGCGTCAGCTTCCGCGCTGTCGAGCAAATAGGCCGCCATTACCGGCGCCAGCATGAAATCGTCATCGATCATCGCGTAATCGAGCACGGCAGCATCGCTGACGTCCAACCCGCGCTTGCGCCGATCGACGAGCGCGAATTCCGACAAGCCTTCTTCGTGAGCGACCTCGCCGGCTGCGTTGAGGTTGGCTAGCACGGAACTCAGTCCAGCCTCGATCGCTTGCGGCTGTAGCGCCGGCATCAACAAGCGCACCGACATCAGCGTGTCGCGCCCGAAATAGGTGTTGAAACGCCACGAACCGGCAAGAAACTTCTCACGGTAGCTCAGGAACCGCAATGCGTTTCGCCCCGCCGGGTCTTCGGCTGCGCGGTCATTCAACAGTTCGGCTTCGGTGAATCCGTTGAGCGGTGTTTCGCCGCTCGCAGCGGTAATCTCCAGACGGATCTTGCCATCAGCGTCTGCAACAAGAGCATCATTTTCGAGATGTCCGTCAAGCACCCGAACGGACAGCAGATACCCCGGCGCCCCATCGATGCGGTCGCGGGCGAATACGACCCGGTCGGAACTGACACTCATCGGCGCGGACACAGCTGCCGGAAACGTACCCACTGACTGATAGTCCCGCAGGAAGCGCACGTTGGAAAGCACCGCCTGCTTTATTGTCAGGCGTTTCGCCGCGACAGTGGCCGTGGCACGAACGCCGTGGAGCAGGCGGCCCTTGTCATCCTTCAGAGAAATCGGCTTGGGGGATTCCTCCAGCCGCCACTCAGCCGGCGTGTCCAGCCTTTCGAACCAGAGTCCGACCCCGCTGTTGCCGGCCGGGAAGGCCACCAGAATACGGGGGTCGGCACCGGAACGCAGCAACAGGTGGGCGGCCACAGGTCCATCGCGCACGAAGGCGTTGATGTTGAAGCCTTCGACAACCTGATAGGAAAGGTCGGAGGCCTCCTGATTGGAAAGGTCGGAGACCTCCACAGGTTGCGCAATTGCTCCCGTGCCGATCGCCAGCAACAGCGCGCCCGCACTCAAGCGCTGCCTAAGCCGCCTCATCGCACGCATCGTCTTCTCCTCTCGGGCCCCTGCGGCTCACCACCGCAGGGGCTTCAGTTCTAGAACTTCATCGTGATAGAACCGCTGTAGGTCGGACCTACAATTCCGCGGGCGAAGAAGAAGCCCG
>NZ_JAXMJI010000033.1:0-30319 GCF_034376665.1 Allopontixanthobacter sp.
GGCAGCGACGAGGTGCGCGCGCGGGTCGCAGCCGCCCGCGCCATCCAGAGCAGCCGCAGCGAGCAGACCGGTGCCCGGACCAACGCGGAACTGGATGGCGAAGGCCTCGAAACTTTCGCCACGCCGGACGAATCGGGGCGCAAATTGCTGATGCAGGCGGCCGAAGCCATGCGCCTGTCCGCGCGCGGTTACACAAGAATGCTGCGCGTCGCGCGCACCATTGCCGATCTGGCAGGGACAGCGGAAGTCGGCCGGATCCATATCGCCGAAGCGCTCAGTTACCGGCGGTTGCCGCCGCGGGCGTAGTTCTGCAGCAGGGCCGACTGCTTCTGTTTGATTTGCGCAGGCTGCGGCTCTACCGCGAAATCCCCATGCGTCCAGGCCCCCTGTTCCCCATATTTCGTACCGCCGACGGGTCGCCGTCCGATGCGCCGCGCGTGTTCGGTTGGTCCCGGGTCGATCCGGAGCGCAAGCGTAAGGCCATTGGGCTGATCGCTGCAATTACGCTCGAAATCCTGCTGATTCTGGCGTTGCTGACGCTGGGCAGCGGGGTTTTGCGCGAAGAGCCTGTCCCGATGTCGATGGTCAGTTTCGACGCCCAGCCCGACGCGGAGGAAGATCCGAGTCCGGCCGAAACCGAGCAGCCTGAGTTTACCGAGACAAGGCCTTCGGCCTTGCCGCAGCCCGCGCCGCCCGACCAGCCGGCGCCGCCCGTGGAACCACCGCCAGCCGAAGTCGCCCCGGCCCCCAGAGCGCCCGCCCTGATCCCGCTGTCACGCGACCAGATGGCGCGGGCGGACATCAGCGGGAAGAAGCCGGGTCCGGTGGGCCCGCCTGACCGGGGCTTTCCGGGCGACAGCGAACGGGTCAGCGGCAGCGGCCCTAATGGCGAGCCGCTATATGCCGCCGCGTGGTACCGCGAACCCTATCGGGACGAGCTGCGCGGATATCTCTCGACTGCCAGTGGTCCCGGTTGGGGGCTGATCAACTGCCGGACTGTGCCGGATTTCCGGGTCGAGGACTGTGTACTGGAAGCCGAATTTCCGCGCGGATCGCAAATAGGGCGCGCGGTGCTGGCGGCGGCATGGCAGTTTCGCGTACGGCCGCCACGGGTCGGGGGCCGGTCCCAGGTGGGGGAATGGGTGCGGATCCGGATCGATTACACTCAGATCCGGCAGTAACCCGCGGAACCGTTCAGCCCTTTGCGGCCATCCTGCGCGGTTTCGAGGAGGCGCTGTCCACCCGAGCGAGACTGCCGGGGGCGCAGGCATCGCGGGCCTCTTCCGCACGCGTACCGTCCGAGCGAATTCCGACCTTGTCCCGCGCCTGGAGATGCAGATCCATATATTCCAGGATCCGGCCATCATGCGCCAGGATGGACACCGGCCCGATCGGCAGGCGGTCCCGCGCATCGACCAGCACCGGATTCTCCTCCATCTCGGAGCCATATTTCTGACCCCATTGGCGCAGCGCCAGCATTGCGGGCAGCAGGTCGAGGCCCTTTTCCGTCAGGCGGTATTCGATCCGGCGGCGATCATCCGGGCAGGGCTCCCGATCGAGGATGCCGTGATCGACAAGCTTGGCGAGGCGATTCGACAGAATGTTTCGGGCAATGCCGAGTTCCCCGAGAAATTCCTCGAAATGATGGAGCCCGTTGAACGAGGCGCGCAGGATCATGAAGGACCACCGCTCGCCCATGGTTTCCAGCGCTTCGGGCAGCCCGCAGACTGTCAGTTCCTTCAATGGCTCGCGTAGTTCGCCCATAAAATCCCTCTCGCCGTAGCGTTAGCGCGTTTTTCTGCTGTCACAAAACCGAAACTAAGTTTTTAGTTGCAACTTGCAATGTAATTTAGTAGGTAGTGATTCGCAACTGGTTTTCGACTCGGAAAGAAATCGGCAGCCAGCGCATCATGCAATACGATCAAAGGAACCGCGACATGACCCTCTCCCTCCCCAAATTCCGCTCGTTCAGTGCCGTAACCCTTGCGCTGGTATGGACCAGCCTGACATTCGGTGCTGCCATCACTCCGGTCGAAACCCAGGCCCGCGCTGCCACCCCCTATTACACAGCGCAATTCGCCGCGCCGGCCGCCGAAGCGACCGCCATCATCGGCGGCGTGGTGTGGCAGTGTGCGGGCAGCACCTGCCTCGCCGCGAAGGCCTCGGCCCGCCCCGTCAACCTGTGCAAGCGCGTGGCGCGCGAAATAGGCGAAGTCACCAGCTTCACTGCCGGTGAAAAGGCTCTCGAAGCGGCCGAACTGGCCACCTGCAACGGCAAGTAATCACGGGCCAATATCCCGTCCTCCACCCATCCTGGGGCGGGATCTTCTGGGCCTCCGGCATTCGTGCCGGGGGCCCTTTTCCCGTGCCAATTACGCGATCAGGCCGCGTCCGCGCAATTCGTCTGCCAGCATCGGCGCATCGCGGAAGTGGTGGACCTGCCATCCCTCAGCAGCGGCCACTGTGATGTTCGCGGCGTTGTCATCGATGAACAGCATATTCTCCGGACTGTGGCCGAACCGGTCTGCCGCCAGCCGGAATATCGCCGGATCGGGTTTCGCAATACGTTCGCGGCCTGACACCACGATGTCTTTCATGCAGGAAAGTTCCGCGCAGGTAGGCCTGAACATGTCCCAGAATTCCGCCCCGAAATTGGTAATCGCATACAGCGGTGTGCCGGCATCATGCAGTTCGCGGATCAGCGCGGCGGTTCCCGGCACCGGTCCGGGGATCGTCTCGAGGAACCGCTTCGCATAGGCATCGATCAGGGCCGCGTATTCGGGAAACTGCGCCTTGCGTTCCGGGACCATGTCCGACAGCGGGCGCCCGGCATCGTGCTGGAAGTGCCATTCCTCCGTCACCACATTGGCGAGGAACCAGTCGAGCTGCGCCGGATCGCCGATCAGCTTGGCAAACAGGCTGCGCATATCCCACTGGACGATGACCCGCCCGACATCGAACACAACCGCTTCCACCATGCACTTCGTCCTTCTTCCATCGTCCATCCGGCCGCAGATATGGGGCCGCAGAGACGCGAACGGCCCGCGCTCCTGTCCGGAGGCGGGCCGATTCGAGACCTCCGGCCCCGTGGCGGGACCGGCAATACCGGTAGCTTAGCCCTGGCGGGCCTTGAAGCGGCGGTTGGTCTTGTTGATCACATAGGTCCGGCCGCGGCGGCGGATGACGCGGCAATCGCGGTGACGGTTCTTCAGCGACTTGAGGCTGTTGCGGATTTTCATGGGCCGGGTTCCAAAAAATAAGCACCGGAGTTCGACCCCGATGCCGGAAATTCAAGCCGCGCAGATAAGGGCGCGGCGCGGTGAAGTCAACAGATTCGCCGCCCGCCATCTCGCGACGCGGAATTTTCCGCAGGATCAGTCGCGGATGATGGTATCCAGATTGCGTTCCCACTGCAAGGCATGAGCGATAATCTCGTCCAGCGCGTCATGCCGCGGCTGCCACGGCAGGGTGGCCTGGATGCGCGAGGGATCGGAAATCAGCGACCCCGGATCGCCTGCTCGGCGCGGCTGCATGTCGCGTTCCAGCTTGCGGTTGGTCACCCGGTCGACCGCGTCGAGCACTTCCAGCACCGAAAAGCCGCGGCCGTATCCGCAGTTCATTTTCAGCGAACGGCCCGGCTGCTGGATCAACGCCTCCAGCGCCAGCACATGCGCCGCCGCCAGATCGGTGACATGGATATAATCGCGCACCCCGGTGCCGTCGGGCGTGTCGTAATCGGTCCCGAACACGGCGACCTTGTCGCGTTTGCCCAGCGCGGCCTCCACAGCGACCTTGATCAGATGGGTCGCCCCGGCAGTCGATTGACCGCTGCGCCCCTGCGGGTCGGCACCCGCGACGTTGAAATAGCGCAGCGCGCAAAAATTCATAGGATGCGCCGCTGCCACGTCGGTCAGCATCTGTTCGGTCATCAGCTTCGACCAGCCATAGGGGTTGATCGGCACCTGGCGCGAATCCTCCTGCACCGGGGAGATTTCCGGCACCCCGTAAGTCGCGGCGGTGGAACTAAAGATGAAATGCGGCACGCCCGCTTTCACCGCCGCATCGATCAGTGCCCGGCTCTTCGCCGTATTGTTGTGATAATATTTGAGCGGGTTCTCGACCGATTCGGGCACCACCACAGAGCCCGCGAAATGCATGATCGCCCCGATCCCGCATTCCTTGAAAATCCGCGCCAGCAATGCGCCGTCCTCGATATCGCCTTCGTACAGGGGCACATTTTCGGGCACGGCAAAGCGGAAACCGGTCGCAAGATTGTCGATCACCGCAACCCGCCATCCGGCATCGATCAGCGCTAGCACCGCATGGCTGCCGATATAGCCGGCCCCGCCGGTTACCAGCACCGCCGACTTGTGATCACTGCTTGATACTGTGTTCATATCTACCAACTTACTGTCCCGACTGACATTCGGGCGGACGATTCGTCAAGCGTCAGTCCTCTGGCGCTTCATGGTCCGCTTGGCTAGGTTGATAAGCATTGGCGGCGCCGCTAACGCCCCTTCACGATTGGAACGAGACATGCGAATTTCCCGAATTGCGCTGGCGGCCATAGCCGCTGCCGGTCTGTCAGCCTGCACGACAACGCCGGTGGGCCCGGTCGAAGTGACCCGCTTCCACCAGCCGGATACCACCGCGCAGCTAGGCCGGACCACTGTCTTCGTCGAGTCCGCGCCGGACACGGATGTCGGGTCGCTGGAACTTGCACCATATAAGGACGCGGTCGCCCGCGAGCTGGCAGAGCTGGGTTACCGCGAGACATCGCGCGAACAGGCTGCGCATATCGCGCAGGTCAGCCTTGAACGCTTCGTGTCGGAACCGCAGCCCAAGGAGGGCCCGGTATCGGTCGGGGTCGGCGGCAGCACCGGCAGCTACGGTTCGGGCGTCGGCCTGGGGGTAGGCATCAACCTCGGCGGCAATAAATCGGCGCAGGAAATCGGCACCCGGATGGCGGTGAGTATCCGCGACGCTGCCAGCGGCAAGGCCTTGTGGGAAGGCCGCGCCAATTTCTCCGTCGGAACCGAATCGCCGCTTGCCGCAGCGGACGCCAATGCGGCTGCGATCGCCGATGCGCTATTCCGCGAATTTCCCGGCAACAGCGGTGAGACCGTCGAAGTGAAGGTGAGCGCCAAGTGAGCGATATCCAGATCGACTGCGCTTTCGACAGCGGCAATATTCTGGTCCTGTCCACCGAGGGCGCGAGCGCCAGGCTGGCGCTGCGCAAGGACCATATGTCGGATTTCAAGCAATGGTTCCATTTCCGGGTCAGCGGCGCTGCGGGCCGGGAGCTGGAACTGAAAATCACCGATCTGAACACGTCGGCCTATCCCGGCGGCTGGATCGATTACGACGCCTGCGTCTCGGAAGACCGCGCCTATTGGGGCCGCGCCCGTTCGACCTTCGATGTGAACGAGGACGGCGGCACACTGACGATCAGCTATGCATCCGGCAGCGACATCGCATACTTCGCCTATTTCGCCCCCTATTCGATGGAACGGCACCACGATCTCATAGCCGAATCGGCCCAGTGCGAAGGTGTTTCCTATCGCCGTCTCGGCACCACGCTGGACGGGCAGCCGATCGATTGCCTGGAAATGGGCGAAGGCAAAAAGGAAGTGTGGCTGTATGCCCGCCAGCATCCCGGCGAGACCCAGGCCGAATGGTGGATGGAAGGCGCGCTGGAATGCCTCACCGATCCCGCCGACCCGGTTGGCCGGATATTGCGCCGGAAATGCCGTCTTCACATCGTGCCCAATTGCAATCCCGATGGATCGCGCCGCGGCCATCTGCGGACCAACGCGGTGGGCGTTAATCTCAACCGCGAATGGGACAAGCCCAGCGCAGAAAAATCGCCCGAAGTCCTATGCATCCGCAACGCGATGGACGAGAGCGGGGTGGATTTTTCAATCGATGTGCACGGCGACGAGGCCATTCCCGCAGCTTTCCTGGCCGGATTCGAAGGCATCTCGGGACTGAAGGACCGGCAACAGGCCGACTATCTGCGCTATCAGGCAATTCTCGACCGGCGTACGCCAGACTTCCAGACCGTGCTCGGTTATGGCATTACCGCGCCGGGCAAGGCCAAGCTGACCATGTCGACCACCCAGCTCGCCCAGCGCTTCGGCTGCTGTTCGATGACTTTGGAAATGCCCTTCAAGGACAATTGCAATCTGCGCGACCAGGCACAGGGATGGAGCCCGGAACGGTGCAAACTGCTCGCCCGCGATTGCCTCGCCGCCCTGGCAGAGTGGCTGGAGGGCTGACGGCGCGGGGAACAAGTCTCAAACCAACACGTTCCAAGGCTTGGCCGATCGATAGCGGATTTCCGCATTCGGCGTCAGTCCTGAGTAAACTCCTCGATCGGAAAGATTATGGGCAAACGTGTGCTCGTTATAGAAGACGATTTCCTGAACCGCATGATGTTCTGCGCCGTCCTGCGCGAGGGCGGCTATGATGTCGAGGAAGTCACCGACGAGCGGCTGACGCTGAGGGAGGCCGAACAATTCGGCCCGGACCTGATCGTGCTCGACATCCATTTGCCGTATGTGTCCGGAATCGATATCATCAAGCTGTTGAAATCGAGCGAGAAACTGCGCAGCATTCCGGTGCTTGCGGTAACCGGCTATGTCGGCAAGGGCGAGGAACAGAAAGTCCGCTCCGCCGGGGCCAGCGGCTATCTCGCCAAGCCGGTGTCGATGAAGCCCTTGCTCGACGCTGTCGGCGGATTGCTCCCCCACTGAGACAGGCCTATCTTGGTTAGAAACTGCACGGAGTCGAACCTATTTGGTTCGTTGTGCCGACCGAGGGACGGGACATCAGCCTCCGCTACATCAGATTTGACGGACCAAAGGCCGCAGGCAGCAGTGCGGACAGCTTGACCCGCCGTACCTCCCCCGGGCCGACGCACAGAATGTCGGGATCGGTTCCCCCAAGCGCGGCGAGTTCGTGCAGCACCTGGCGGCACCGCCCGCAGGGGGTGATCGGATCGCCCCCACCCTTGTCCTCCGGCCCGGTGACAGCGACCGCAACAAGTCCGCCGCGCGCGCCCTCCGCCATCGCCTTCGCCACCGCGACCGTTTCCGCGCACAGCGCCATGCCGTAGCTGGCGTTCTCGATATTGGTCCCGGTCACCACGCTGCCATCGGCAAACCGCAGCGCGGCCCCGACAGCAAAGCCGGAGTAGGGCGAATAGGATTGCTCCGCAGCGGCGCGGGCAGCGGCGATCAGATCGTGGTCGGTCATGGTCTGGGCATATCCTCGATTTCCGGTTGTGGCGAGAGCGCAATGGCCGGACCCTGGATTGCTTCGCTACGCTCGCAATGACGAAGACCCGAAACTTCGTCATTGCGAGGAGCGCAGCGACGCGGCAATCCAGGGCCGAACGGCCTAGGGCTGAACCACCACCCAGCGAACCGGATCCTCGCTGGCTTCGCTGCGCAAGGCCTCGTTGGCAGTCCAAAGCAGCCACGGCCGACCGGCGTAGTCCGGTTCGATCCACGTACGGGTGAGCCACAGATTGCGTTCGAATTGGCTGGCGAGGCCGTAACGCGCTTCGAATTCGGGATCGATCTTGAGGATCGCGGCCTTGCCCGAATGGTTTTCGATCTGGTTGATCAGCGTCATCAGCTCGCTTTCCACCGCCGCGTCGCTGACCCTCTGCTCGCAGGCGTCGGCGGTCTTGCGCAGCTCGATCGCGGGGGGCAGCAGGGTGCTGTCACGCGGGACCATGGTGACGAAATTGGCCGATTGCCCGTCCGCCATGGCGCAGGGATCGAAGGCGTGGACTGCGCCAACCTGAAGGTTCGCTTCGAGCCCGGCGGCGAAATTGCGGCTGAACCGCGCGTCCTGTCCGCTCTCCCCATCGCTGGCGTCCAGATAGGCGAAGCTACCGCCCAGCGCGCGGACCGTGCGGAAATTGATCACCCCGTCGCGCGCCCCGGCGACCACGCCTTGATCGGGATAGCTTTCCTCGGGCGGCAACCAGTGATTGACCTGCCACCACAGATAACCCCCGACCGCGGCGGCAAGCAGCGCCAGCGCCGCGGCGAGGCGCAGCTTCCATGGCGATCGCTTGCGTTTGCGGGCCATGCGTCCGTTCAACCCTTGATGTGGAGGACGCAGATGAGCGTGAACAGCCGACGGGCGGTGGCGAAATCGGTTTCGACCTTGCCATCCAGCCGTTCGAGCAGCAATTCCGCCGCGTTGTTGTGAACCCCGCGCCGCGCCATGTCGATCGTCTCGATCTCCGCCGCGGTCGATTTGCGGATCGCCTGATAATAGCTGTCGCAGATCGCGAAATAATCGCGGATCGGGCGGCGGAACCGCGCAAGACCAAGGATCAGCGTTTCCAGTTCGGCATCGTCCGCATCGCGGATGGTCAGTTGCAGCCGCCCATCGCGCACTGCCAGCGTCAGCCGGTAGGGGCCGCCGTGCCCCGCCGCCGCCGCGCGGACCGGCTTGAAACTGTTTTCCTCGATCAGGTCGAAGATCGCCACCCGCCGTTCCTGCTCCACATCGGCGCTGCGCCACAGGATCGTGTCCTCGTCGAGCGCAATGTGGGAAATCGTGTAATCGGGCATCGTGCGCCGCTTTCGCAGATGCACGGGGGGCGGTGCAAGGCTTTCCGAAATCATCCCCACTATCCACAAGCCGGTGCGACAATCCGGCACTTGCGCTCGGCACGTCTTCGCGCCCAAAGCAGCCGGATGCCCGATCACGATACCCTGTCCCGACCCGATGCCCTGACCCCTGCGATGCGCAGCCTGCCCGCGAATATCGAGGCGGAAGCCGCGTTTCTGGGCGCCGTGCTGATCGACAACCGGGTGCTGGAGGAACTGCCTTCGCCGATTCGGCCCGAACATTTCTTCGAACCTGTCCACCAGCGGGTGTTCGAACGGATCCTGACCCTGCTCGACCGGAGCGCGGTGGTGACGCCGGTGACGCTCAAGCCCTATTTCGAGGCCGACGATGCGCTGAAGGAACTGGGCGGGATCACCTATCTCGCCCGGTTGACCGCGGATGGGCAGGGCCTGCTCGCTCCGCGCGAACTGGCCGAACAGATCTACGACCTCGCGTTGCTGCGCGAATTGGTCAGCGTCGGGCGCAATCTGGTGGAAGGCGCGCTCGACACGTCGGATTCGGTCGCCCCGATGAAGCAGATCGAGGAAGCCGAGGCCGCGCTGTTCAAGGTGGCGGAGGGTGCCAGCGGGCAGAACGAGGCGGAAAGTTTCGGCATGGCGACGCACAAGGCGCTCGGCATGATCGAAATGGCGATCAATTCCGGGGGCAATATCTCCGGCAAGACCACCGGCCTTTCCAGCATCAACCAGAAAGTCGGGGGTCTGCACGATTCCGACCTGATCATCCTCGCCGGCCGTCCGGGCATGGGCAAGACCTCGCTGGTCACCAATATCGCGTTCAATTGCGCTGACCGCTATCTGCGCGACAAGGCGGACGGGATCGAGGATACGGTGGGCGCGCCGGTGGCATTCTTCAGCCTCGAAATGAGCGCCGACCAGCTGGCAACGCGTATCCTGTCGGAACAGGCGGGAATTTCGTCCGAATTGCTGCGGATGGGCAAGATCAGTCGCGACGATTTCCAGCAATTGTCCTTCGCCAGCCAGCGGCTCGCGGAATTGCCGCTGTATATCGACGATACCCCGGCGCTCACCATCGCGGCCCTGCGCACTCGCGCGCGGCGGCTGAAGCGCAAGCACGACATCGGCCTGATCGTGGTCGATTACCTCCAGCTGCTGCAAGGATCGGGCCGCGCGAACGATAACCGGGTGAACGAGATTTCGGAGATCAGCCGCGGCCTCAAGACGCTCGCCAAGGAAATCGAGGTGCCGGTGATCGCGCTGTCCCAGCTCAGCCGGGCAGTCGAACAGCGCGACGACAAGCGGCCGATGCTGTCGGACCTGCGCGAATCCGGCTCCATCGAGCAGGACGCCGACATGGTGTGGTTCGTGTTCCGCGAGGATTACTACGTCGCCAGCCGCGAACCCAAGCGGCCGGTGGAAAGCGACGACACCAAGACGCACGAGGCCCATGCTGCGTGGATGGCCGACATGGAACGGGTCTACGGCCTCGCCGAACTGATCGTGGCCAAGCAGCGCCACGGCGCCACCGGCAAGGTGCGGATGCGGTTCGAACCGCGGATCACAAAATTCTCCGACCTCGCCGACGACGATTTGCGCGGCGAATACGACTGAGACTCAGCCGCGAAACAGGTTCCGCAAACCGTTAGAGCCCCAGGTTCAACCGGCGGCTGACGTTGTAATCGACCACAGCGACCAGGAACCAGGCGAGGTTCCAGCGGAAGCGGTTGAACAGGGTCGCCCGGCGCTTGTTCAGTTGCGGCGTGATTTCCTCGCTCGCGGCGATGTGCCAGCCGATGAATGTGCGCATCCGGTCTGCCAGCGCAGCGTCCTCGATCCGCAGCATCAGTTCCAGGTTCACATAGAGGCTGCGCATGTCGAAATTGGCGCTGCCGAAATAAACCGCATCGTCGATCACGATCAGCTTGGTGTGCAGTTTGCAGAGTGTGAATTCCCAGATTTTCGCGCTGCAGCCGAGCAGATAATCGTACATCGAACGGGCCGCCCCGATGGTGGCGTTGTTGTCTGACTTGCCCGCCATCACCAGCCGCACGCTGCCGCGCCGCGCCAGATGGCCGATCCGCCGCGCCATCCGGCTCGCGGGCGAGAAATAGGCCATGACCATGTCCATGCGCCGCCCGCCGGCCAGATCCTTGCGGATTGCCTGCATCCAGCTCGACGGGGTGCGGGTCGGGCCGCCGATCAGCAGCTGGACCGGTCCCTGCCCGGGATCCCATTCGCGGATCATCCGGCTGACGGCGAGCCATTTCGCCTTGGGATCGCCGCTCCACCGTTCCAGCGCGTCGAACCAGCGGGACAAATGAGTCACGGCGCTGCCCTGCAGGGTTACGGCCAGGTCGTTCCAGCCGTTGACGTCCGGCGGAGCGAAATAAGCGTCGGCGATATTGAACCCGCCGAGCATCGCGGTCCCGTCAGCGATCACCATCTTCTGGTGGTTGCGGATCAGATAGCGCTGCGTCCAGCCGGAACTGAACTTGTGCCATGTGCCGCCCGCATCGCGCAGCGGCTGAAGAAATTCCTCATCCGCATCCGCGCCGAATCCGTCGAGGATCAGCGTCACCGCAACCCCGCGCCGCGCCGCCGCGATCAGCGCATCGCGCACCTGCTGGCCGGCGTCGTCGACCGCGAAGATGTAGAAACACAGCCTAACCGATTCGCGCGCGCCGCCGATCATCTCCAGCAACCGGGCCAGCCGGTCCTTGCCCGCCGGATAGAAGGTTAGTTCCTGGCCCTGTGCGGTGATGGCAAATGGCGGCAATTCGGCATAGGCGACGCCCTCGCCGGATGATCGCTCTTCGCCCATGAGCAAGCGCTCTACCGGTCTCCGGCGGCCTGCGCAAATCCTTGACTCCGATGGACCGCCGGACTAATTGGCCAGCTTTCCTGATATTCCCAGAAATTGGAGTGCCCGATGGCGCGCGTTACCGTCGAAGATTGTGTCGACAAGATCCCCAACCGTTTCGACCTGGTTTTGCTGGCGGCCCAGCGTGCCCGCGAGATTTCCGGCGGCGCGGAACTGACCGTCGACCGGGACCGGGACAAGAACCCGGTTGTCGCCCTGCGCGAGATCGCCGAACAGACCGTCCGGCCCAAGCATCTGATGGAAAGCGTCGTCACCGGCCTGCAGAAAATCCTGCCGGATGACGAGGACGAAGCGGATGAAGTCGGCTCGCTCAGCCAGTCGGCCGAAGCGCTGCGGATCACCGCATCCGCGCCGACCCGCTCGACGTCGATCGGGTCCGATTACGACGGCTGATCGCGCCGCCAGACCTTTGATTTGCCAATGGGCCGCTCCTTTGGGGGCGGCCTTTTGCGTTTCAGTGTCTCCGCGCGGGTGCAGCAGCTATGGACCGCCATCGAGCGCAAGCTGGCGGCCAAGGTGGGCTGACTATTGAATTGCAGGCGCTCTCGGGCCCCACGATCCTCGGCGACACTTGCTTATTATAAATGAACGGCGCAGCTAAGAGTCGGCACTCTCGAACGGACGAGTCGCAAGCAAGGCAATTGGGCGTCCCTTAAGGGCCAATGCCTACAATCTGAACCACAAGCATTGAGAATGCCGGTTGACGACGCCTTGCGTGTCAAACGGGGGGATTCTCCATGCGGCATTCGCGCAAAGCGTCGGCTTAGACTCTGAGCAAAGGGGCGTGTGCCATGCTGATATTGGCTCACCCTATCGGTCAATTCTCCGGCGACCTCCCGGTTGCACCCCGTTCTTAGCCAGTAAGGAAAATACGATGAAAAAGTATCTTCAGGCACTTGCTCTCTCTAGTGTATTGGCCGCGTCTGCCGCGCTTGCCGAGGTACCGCGCACTCAGCCCGATCAGGCGTTGCAGGAACTGGCAAAGCAGCTAGAACCGTTCAAGGATGTCGCTTACGCCGAGAGCCAAGGGTACGTGCGATCGTCCCACTGCGAAGCTCATCCTACGCTTGGAACCATGGGCTTTCACTACTCAAATCCGCGTCTTCTGGGCATTACCGGTCTGGTGAACGGCCGAGTGAACGGCAATGGCACCTACACAGGCGTCAATCCTCCTGCCATTTTGCTTTATATTCCCGACGGACATGGCGGAGTGAAGCTAGCGGGGATAGAACTGCTGGTCTTTGCCGAAGCCTGGGATGCCGAAAACAATCATCCCCGGATGTATCGTGGACGCAAATATAACTACATGGCAGACAATCCTGCGACACCGCAGGATGAGGCGCACAACTTCATGCCTCATTACGACCTTCACATCTGGCTGTTCGAAAATAATCCAAGCGGCTTGTATGCACAGTGGAACCCGGCCCTAAGCTGCAGCAACCTTGGCATCGTCGATTTTCCCGACCATTGAATTCTACATCTCTAGGTCACCAGCCGTCAGTGGGCCGGGCGCAAGCAAAACTGGAACGTCAGCGCTTGTCTGGGAGCGTCGCGCCCGCGTTTTCGCTACCCTAGGCCAAAAAAGGGGCGAACCCTGCGGTCCGCCCCTCTCTACTTTTGCTTTGGCGGTTACGCGCCCTGCGGGGCCGTATCGCCCGATCCGCCGAACTTCTTGCCCGACTTGGGAATGGCTGAGCCGCGTACCGGCTTGAAATTCGGCTTGCCCTTGGGCTCGCTGGGACGGTCGATCTTGCCGTCAGACATCAGCTGGTCGATTTCCTCGCCGGTCAGCGTCTCGTATTCGAGCATCGCCTGCGCGATCAGGTGCAGCTTGTCTTCCTGTTTGCTGAGGATGTCGGTCGCGCGCTTGTGGGCATCTTCCACCAACTTGCGGATTTCCGCGTCGATCAGCTGGTTGGTTTCCGCCGAACCCATCGTGCGCTGGGACTGGCCCATGCCCAGATAGCCTTCCTGCTGCTGTTCATACATCAGCGGGCCGAGCTTGTCCGACATGCCCCATTTGGTGACCATGTTACGCGCCAGATCGGTCGCGTACTGGATGTCGGACGAGGCACCGGAGGATACCTTGTCGTGGCCGAAGATAATTTCTTCCGCCACCCGGCCGCCCATCGACACCGCCAGATTGGCGTGCATCTTGTCGCGGTGATACGAATAATTATCGCGTTCCGGCAGGCGCATGACCATACCCAGCGCGCGGCCGCGCGGGATGATCGTCGCCTTGTGGATCGGGTCCGATGCTTCCTCGTTCACGGAAACCAGCGCGTGGCCAGCCTCGTGATAGGCGGTCATCTTCTTTTCATCGTCGGTCATGACCATGGATCGCCGTTCGGTGCCCATCATGACCTTGTCCTTGGCGTCCTCGAATTCCTGCATCGCCACCAGCCGCTTGTTGCGGCGCGCAGCCAGCAGCGCGGCTTCGTTGACGAGGTTGGCGAGATCGGCACCGGAAAATCCGGGCGTGCCGCGGGCAATCGTGCGCGGGTTTACGTCGGGTGCCAGCGGGACTTTCTTCATGTGGACGGAAAGAATTTTCTCGCGGCCTTCGATATCGGGGATCGGCACCACGACCTGACGGTCGAAGCGGCCC
This sequence comes from Allopontixanthobacter sp., assembly GCF_034376665.1. Classification (NCBI taxonomy): domain Bacteria; kingdom Pseudomonadati; phylum Pseudomonadota; class Alphaproteobacteria; order Sphingomonadales; family Erythrobacteraceae; genus Allopontixanthobacter; species Allopontixanthobacter sp. The sequence continues at coordinate 14,105 of NZ_JAXMJI010000033.1, forward strand.
GGGCGCAGCAGCGCGGGGTCGAGCACATCGGGGCGGTTGGTCGCCGCGATGATGATGATGCCTTCGTTGGCCTCGAAGCCGTCCATTTCGACCAGCAGCTGGTTCAGCGTCTGTTCGCGTTCGTCGTTCGAATTGCCGAGGCCGGATCCGCGGTGGCGGCCCACAGCGTCGATTTCGTCGATGAAGACGATGCAGGGCGCGTTTTTCTTCGCTTGTTCGAACATGTCGCGCACACGGCTGGCACCGACGCCGACGAACATTTCGACGAAATCCGAACCCGAAATGGTGAAGAACGGCACGCCCGCCTCACCCGCGATGGCGCGGGCCAGCAGGGTCTTGCCGGTGCCGGGCGAACCGACCAGCAATGCGCCCTTGGGAATTTGTCCGCCGAGCTTGGAGAAACGCTGCGGATCCTTGAGAAACTCGACGATTTCCTCCAGCTCCTCGCGCGCTTCATCGATCCCGGCGACATCCTCGAAGGTCACCCGGCCCTGTTTCTCGGTCAGCATCTTGGCCTTGGATTTGCCGAAGCCCATTGCGCCGCCGCCGCCGCCCTTCTGCACCTGACGCATCGCGAAAAAGGCGATCCCCAGGATCAGGATGAACGGCAGGGCCTGCATCAGGATGACGAGGAACACATTCATGCGTTCCGGTGCGACGCCGGCATATTCGACGCCCTTTTCATCTAGCAATTCGGTGAGTTGAGTATCGCCGGCAACGGGTGTGGTGGTGAAGGTCTGGCCGTTCTTGAGCTGGCCGGTGATCGCTTCGGGCGCAATCTGCACCCGTTCGACGGTGCCTTCGGCGACCTTGCTGCGGAAATCGGAATAGCCGATTTCGGCGCCAGCGGGCTGCGCGCCGCTGTTGAACATAGTCACGACCATCAGCAGGGCCATAAAAATGCCGCCCCAGACCAGCATGCTCTTGACCCACGGATTGGGGCCCTGCGGATCCTTTTCGTCATTCATTGAACGGGTCGTCCTTTCCTGCCGGTCTTCTTGTCCGGTAATATGGGGTTGCCTGTATGAATGGCAAGCTAATGCGGGAAGCCTGATGCGGGGCCGTGGTTTACCCGGCTTTACCAGTGCCGTTGGCGCGCAGGAACAGATCCACGGCGGATTTGATCCGGCGCGCGGTCCGGTCCGGATCGGCGGGCAGGCCCATCCGCCGCTGGAGATCGGTCAGCCCCTTGAACATGGCCCCCAGATGCTCTGCGGCCATTTCGGAATCCTCGAACTGCAATTCGCCCCGGTCGCGCGCCCGTTCCAGCAATCCGGCGAGCGCGGAGTGGAGCCGCTTGGGCCCGGCGGCGAAGAAATTGGCCCCCAATTCGGGCTCCCGCTCAGCTTCCGCGGCCAGCCCGATCTCGAACTGGATCATCTCGGGCTTCATCAGGAATTCGGTCATCGCATGGCCGAACTCGCGCAGGCGCTCGCCGATCGGCCCGTCCCAATCATCGACGATCAGCCGCTGGCGAATGGAATCGCAGCGCGCCTCCACCGCCCGCTGGAACAATTCCGGTTTGCCGCCGAAATGGTTGTAGACCGTGACCTTGGACACCCCGGCCTCGGCTGCAATCCCCTCGATCGAGGCCTGCGAATAGCCTTGCGAGAAGAACGCTCTGGACGCCGCCTCGATGATCGCGTCGTGCTTTCCGGTGTCGATCGGGCGGCCTATTGCCTTCGCGCCGCGCGCTGGACCCACCCCGCCTTTGGTCGGGCGCGTGAGACCGGTGGGGGTTGGACTTGACACAGTGAACGCCTCCGTTCAATTAAACGCGACCGTTCAATAATGGGTCAGCACGCTGCAATGTGCAAGGTGTCGTTGCAAGCGCCGGTTGCGGCGGGGGTCGGGGAGCAGTGAATGAACTGGATTGCAATCCGGATGCTCACCGGCGACCGGCAGAAATTCTTCGGTCTGATCTTCGGTATCGCCTTTTCGACGCTGCTCATTTGCCAGCAAATGACCATCCTGGTCAATCTGGTCCAGCGCGGTGCCAATGCCGTGTACAATGAATACACCGCCGATGTGTGGGTGATGGACCCGGTGACCCGCACGCCGGAGGTGAATTATGCCATGCCATCCACAGCGCTGGAGGCAGTCAGATCGGTGCCGGGGGTGGAATGGGCAGTCCCGCATTTGCGCTCCTCCGCAGCGGTCCGTTCCAGCGACGGCGATCTGGAAGGCGTCGCCATTGTCGGGGTCGATGATACCACGCTGCTTGGATTGCCGCACAAGATGCTGATCGGCGACGCATCTGTCCTGGCCGAACCCGACGCGGTATTGATCGATGATGTTGGCGCGGGAAGGATGTTCGGCAGGGGGGTCAATCCGGTTGGCGAGCGGCTGGAATTGAACGACCGGCGGGCAATCATCCGCGGCGTGGTGGATGCCACCCCGACCTTCACCAGCCAGGTATTCCTCTACACCCGCTATTCCCGCGCTCTGGGTTTTGTCCCGGGAACCCGCAACCGGATGAGCTTCGTCCTAGCACGCGCCGCGCCCGGAGTGACTCCGGAAGAACTTGCCCTGCGGATTACCCGTCAGACGGGATGGAAAGCCCGCACCCGCGACCAATTCGCGGATGACGGGATCGCATTCGTGATCGAAAATACCGGCATTCCGTTCAATTTCGGGATCACCGTGATGCTCGGCTTCATTGTCGGCGTGGCCATTGTCGGGCTGACCTTCAGCCTGTTTATTCGCGACAACATCCGGCAATTCGGCGCGCTCAAGGCTATCGGGGTGACCAACCGCAAGCTGGCCGGCATGGTCGGGACGCAGGCCGCCGTGGTGGGTTCGGTCGGATATGCTTTCGGCATCCTGGGATCGGTATTGTTCATTTATTGGTTCGAACAGGCGGGCCCGAATTTCAAGGGGTTCTATTCGCCCTGGCAAATTCCGATCATCTGCCTGATCCCCGTCGTGCTCATTCTCGGCCTGTCGGGATGGTTCGGCCTGCGCAGCGTGCTCAACACCGAACCGGCGTCGGTATTCCGATGATCGGCACTATCACGGCCGGGGCGGGCGGCCCCGAAGCGGCGATCCATGTCCGCAATGTCTCACGCGATTTCAAGGCGGGGCAGGACACAATTCGCGTGCTGCATAATATCGAACTGGATATCCGGGCGGGCGAGCTGACCTATCTGGTCGGCGAATCGGGGTCGGGCAAAACCACGCTGATTTCCATCATTGCGGGCATCCTGTGGCCGACAGAAGGCGACGTGCGGGTGTTCGAACAGGACATCTACGATCTGACCGATACCCAGTTGGTCGAATTCCGGCTGGCGAATATCGGCTTCATTTTCCAGCAGTACAATCTGATCCCGACCATCGATGCTGCCGCCAACGCAGCGGTCCCGCTGCTCGCGCGCGGGATGAAGCTGGACGAAGCGCGGGAGCGGGCGCGCATCATGCTGGGCCGGCTCAACATTGCCGACCAGGCAGACAAATTGCCCAGCCAGCTGTCGGGCGGACAGCAGCAGCGTGTCGCCATAGCCCGCGCTCTGGTCCATGAACCGCGGCTGGTGGTATGCGACGAACCCACCGCCGCGCTCGATGCGCGGTCCGGCCGGCGGGTGATGGACTTGCTGCGCGAAGTGGCGGTGGCGGAAGGCCGCTCGGTCATCATCGTCACCCACGACAACCGCATTTTCGATCTCGCCGACCGGATCCTCGTGCTCGAGGACGGCCGGATAACGCATGACGGCACCGAAATGCCGCAAGAAGGATAGGATTGACCATGGCGCTATTGCCAAAGGGTTGGAGTATTTCGCGGCATATTCTGCCGATCGCGGCCTTCGTCGGCTTGCTGGTCGCCATCTATCTGATGCTGTCCGGCCAGCCTGACCGGACGCTGGACGATCCGGCAGAAAAGCCCGCTCATGCCGCAGGGGCGCTTGCCGATGCGCCGCGGGTTGCCGGGTCCGGCGTGGTAGAACCATCGAGCGAACTGGTCAGCATCGGCACATCGCTGTCGGGCCTGGTAACCGATGTCATGGTGCGGCCCGGCGACTATGTGACCAGGGGCCAGCCGCTGTTCATGGTGGACGACCGTGCCCAGCGCGCGCGGCTGGAAGAAAGCCGGGCCGCCGTCGCCCAGGCAGAGGCAGCCATTGCAGAGGCGGTCAGCGCCAGCGAAACCGCAGGCCGCCAGCTTGCCCTGTACCGGCAGGTTGAAGATGCCGCCGCCGTGTCCCGCGCCGAAGTCATCCGCGCGGAAGGCGATGCAGCGGCGGCGCGCAGCCGGCTCAGCGTTGCCCGTGCCCAGCTTGAAGCAGCGCAGGCAGCGGCAAGTTCGGCGCGCACCGATCTGGCGCGGCTAACGGTTCGCGCGCCCATCGGCGGTGAAATCCTTGCGGTGAATATCCGCCCGGGCGAATTCGTCCAGGCCGGCGGAGCGCAGGGCGGCAACGCCGAGGCCTATATCGAAATGGGCGAAACCCGGCCGCTGTCTGTGCGCGTCGATATCGACGAGGATGAAGCCATCCGGCTGGAAACGGGGGCGGCGGCCATTGTAAACCCGCGCGGGGCCGCTGACCGGAAAGTGGAGGCGAAATTCGTGCGCGTGGAACCGCTTGTCGTGCCCAAGAGGTCGCTGACCAACAGCGCCAGCGAACGGGTCGATGTGCGGGTTGTCCAGGTGTTGTATGAACTGCCTCCGACAGACGGGCTGTTCCGTGTCGGCCAGCAAATCGATGCCTTCATCCCCGCCCGCAAGGCCGCACCCGGGCCTGTTGCAGCAAAAGCGAAGGCCGGGCAGTGATGGCTCCTGTGCGGTTCCTGCACGCGGGCAGCGCCTTGGCCTTGATCGCCGGGCTTGGGGGCTGTGTGGCAGGCCCGCCCGCAGAGATTGACACGTCGCCACCGGTGCTGCCGGCCAGATTCGCCTATGCGCCCGAACCTGGAGTTTCGGCCAATGTCGCCGCCTTGCTGCCGCGGGGCGATCCGGCCTTTGCCGATCTGTCGGAGCTCGCCTTGGCCGGTTCGCCGAGCTTGGCGCAGGCCATCGCCCGGATCGACCGCGCCCGCGCCGTGTCCGACCGCGCAGGGGCGGGGCGGATGCCGCAAGTCGGCGCTACTGCCACGGTCCAGGGAACCCGGATCAATCCCGAGCAGTTCAGCACCAATATCCCGTCCTCCGTTTCCATCGATACCGAGCGGGTCAGCTACGGCGCGTCGTTGACGGCGGCATGGGACCCCGATCTGTTTGGCCGTCTGCGCGCGCAGGAACGCGCTGCCATTGCCCGGATCGATGCCGCCGGGGCCGATGCCGCCGGGGTTCGCCTCGCGCTGCTGGCCGAAGTGGCCGGTGCGGTGATCGACTGGCGCACGCTGGCGGCGCGCGAGACGGCGCTGGAACAGGACGTAGTCGCCGCCGAAACACTGGTAACACTGGCCGACATCCGCGAACGGTCCGGCATCGCACCGGGTTTCGACCGGGTCCGCGCCGAGGCCGCCGCCGAAGCCAGCCGCAGCCGGATTGCCGCCCTGCCCGCCGAACGTGCGCGCCTGCTCGGCCTGTTGGTCACGCTGACCGCGCAGCCCGCCGCGCTGGTGCGCGAAGCGCTGGAACGGCCCGCGCCGGACGCCGCTGCGCCTGCGCCGCCTGCCGCCGTGCCTTCGGACCTGCTCACCGGCCGTCCCGATGTTCTCGCCGCCGCCGCCCGGCTGGCTGCAAGCGACGCCGATCTCTATGCAGTCGCGGCGCAGCGGTTCCCTCGGCTCGACCTGTCCGCTGCCCTCGGGCTGCTGGCGTTCGACATCGGGGGACTGTTCGATTCCGATGCCGTGACCGGCTCGGTGGGCGGCTCGCTGCTTGCCCCGTTGCTCGATTTTGGCCGGATCGAGGCGGAGATAGATACTGCGGAGGCCGACAAGCGCATCGCTTTCCAGAGCTATCGGCGGGCGGTGTTCACCGCGCTGGGCGATGCCGAGGCGGGGTATGGACTCGTCGAGGCGGCCGACCGCGCGCTCGCCATCGCGGAGCGTGAACGCGCCAGCAACGACCGCTCCGCCCGCCTCGCGGATGTCCGCTACCGCGCCGGATTGTCCGATTTCCTGACAGTGCTCGATGCCCGCCGAAACGCCGACACATCGGGCGAGCGCGTGGCTATCGCGCGCGGCCAGTCGCAGCGCGCACGGGTGATCCTGTGGCAGGCACTAGGCGGGGATCAGATAGGCGGGAATCAAGCCCACGGGCGCGCAATTACGCCGTAGATTTCTTCAGCAGCGCCGATCGCAGGCACTGGCAGACTATTTCGTCGCGCTGGTTGGTGAGCTGGTGGCTGAAGGTGACAATGCCCGCATCGGGGCGGGACTTCGACGAACGCAGCTCGGTCACTTCGCTGCTGGCCCGCATGGTATCGCCGATGAACACCGGGCGGGACATCACCAATTTGTCATAGCCCAGATTGGCCACCAGCGTGCCCAGCGTGGTGTCGCCCACCGACAGGCCGACCATCAGCGAAAAGGTGAAAGTGCCATTGACCAGGATCCGGCCGAATTCGGACGCTTTGGCCGCTTCCACGTCCAGATGCAGCGGCTGCGGATTGTGAGTCATGACCGAAAACAGCAGATTGTCGGTCTCGGTCACTGTGCGGCGAATTTCGTGCTCGATCCGGTCGCCCACCTGCCATTGATCGAAAAACCGCCCTGCCATTGAACCTGTCCCGGTGATTGCGTTCGGGCTAGCTGTTGCGCGGGCGAGGCGAAATGTCGAGCCGGATATTCAGTTTTCCGCCGCCCGCGACACTTCGCTTGATCTGCTTTCCATCGGGGTCCAGACGGGCGGCAAGCCTCCCCGAATCCTTCCAGCAAGCCAGGTTCCCGATGACTTATCCCATGCCGCCCCGACACCCGATCGACCGGGCTGCGCTTCGCAGTGCCTACCGGCAGGACGAACAGGCCTGTGTCGAACAGCGACTGCGCGACGCCGCGCCCGCCTCCGCTGTCCACAAGGAAGCTGCAAGGTTGGCGGGCCAGCTGATCGAAGGCGCACGGGCGCGCAAGGCCAGCGGGCTCGATGCGTTCCTCCAGACCTACGGCCTCGCGACCGAGGAAGGCGTGGCGCTGATGTGTCTGGCCGAAGCGCTGCTGCGGGTGCCCGACAGCGCCACCGCCGATGCGCTGATCCGCGACAAGCTGGGCGGCGTCGAATGGTCCGACCATCTTGGCGACAGCCCCTCCACCTTTGTCAACGCCGCGACATTTTCGCTGATGCTGACCGGCGAAGTACTCGAGCGGCCCGAACTGCAGCAGCGCGGCATGGGCGCGACCCTAAAGCGCGCGGTCGGCCGGCTGGGCGAACCGGTGATCCGCGCGGCGACTCTTCAGGCGATGCGCATTCTCGGCGGGCAATTCGTGTTTGGCCGGACCATCGAAGAAGCGCTGAAGCGCGCGAAGCCGGAACGGGCGCGCGGGCTGACCCACAGTTTCGACATGCTCGGCGAGGCGGCCATGACCTTCGCCGATGCGGAACGCTACCGGCTGGCCTATTCCGCCGCCATCGCCCGGCTGAGCCGCGAGGCGGAGCGCGGCATGGTCCATTCGCCGGGCATTTCGGTTAAGCTGTCCGCGCTCTACCCGAAATATGATTTCCTCCATGCGGAACGGGCCAAGGCGGCGCTGGTGCCGGTCCTCAAGGACTTGGCGATGCAGGCGCGCGAGGCTGATATTCATTTCACCATCGACGCCGAAGAAGCCGAGCGGCTCGAATTGTCGATGGACATTATCGAGGCGCTGGTCGGCGATGACGAGCTGTTCGCGACCCGCTGGGAAGGCTTCGGCCTGGCGGTGCAGGCCTATCAGAAACGCGCCCTGCCCCTGTGCGACTGGGCCATCCGGCTGGCGCGGAAACATGGGCGGCGGCTGATGGTGCGCCTGGTCAAGGTCGCCTATTGGGACAGCGAGATCAAGATCAGCCATGTCGGCGGATATGCCGATTTTCCGGTCTTTACCCGCAAGCTGGCGACCGATGTTTCCTATCTCGCCTGCGCGGCCAAATTGCTGGCCGCGGGCGATGCGGTCTATTCCGCCTTCGCCACCCACAACGCCTATACCGTGGGGGCCATCAAGGCGCTGTCACGCGATTTGGGGGCACAGGAAACCGGGGGTCAGTCCGCGTTCGAATTCCAGCGGCTCCACGGGATGGGCGAGGATGTTTACGAAGAACTTGCCAAGCTGGAGGGCAACATCCGCACCCCGGTGCGGATCTATGCCCCGGTTGGCGGGCACAAGGATTTGCTCGCCTATCTGGTCCGGCGGCTGCTGGAAAACGGGGCCAATTCCTCCTTCGTGAACCGCATGGCGGATGCTGACGTTCCGGTGGCGGAACTGACGACCGATCCGGTGGCAGACCTCGCGGCGATCCAGCCCAAGCGCAATCCGGCAATCCCGTTGCCGCGTGACCTGTTCCCCGGGCGGACCAACAGCGCAGGCATCGACCTCAGCGATCCGCTGGTGCGCGAACCCCTGATGGAGCGCGTCGCGGCGCTGGAATCGCGCCATTGGCACGCGGAGCCGACCTTCGTTTCGGACGCAGAAGGCGAAGTCGCGCCGATCACCATGCCGCAGGATCTGTCGGTGGAAATCGGTACGCGGCGCGATGCGCTGGCGGAGGAAGTGGCCGACGCGATTACCCGCGCGGAGGCGATCCAGCCGGGCTGGAACGCGCTGGGCGGCGAAAAGCGCGCGCTCCTGCTCGAAGCGGCGGCCGACCTGTTCGAGCAACACACCGACGAGTTCCTCTCGCTGTGCCAGCGCGAAGCGGGCAAGACCCTTCCCGACGCAGTGCTGGAACTGCGCGAGGCGGTCGATTTCCTACGCTATTACGCGGCCGAAGCGCGCCGGTTGTTCGGCGCGCCGACGATCCTGCCGGGGCCGACCGGCGAGGAAAACCGCCTGTCGCTGGCCGGACGCGGCGTGTTCGCCACCATCAGCCCGTGGAATTTCCCGCTCGCCATCTTCATCGGACCGGCAGCGGCGGCGCTGGCGGCGGGCAATACGGTGATTGCCAAGCCGGCCGAACAGACCCCGCTGATCGCCGCGCTGGCGGTAAAGTTATGCCATGAAGCGGGCATTCCTGACGAGGTGTTCCAGCTGATCCCCGGCGCGGGCGATGTCGGTGCGATGATCACCTCCGATCTGCGCCTGGCGGGCGTCGCCTTCACCGGATCGACCGATACCGCGCGCGCAATCAACCGCAGCCTGGCCGCGCGCGATGGGCCGATTGCCACCTTCATTGCCGAAACCGGCGGCCAGAACGCGATGATCGTCGACAGCTCCGCCTTGCCCGAACAGGTGGCCCGTGATGTGGTCGGCAGCGCGTTCCAGAGCGCCGGCCAGCGCTGTTCCGCGCTGCGGGTGCTCTATCTGCAGGACGATGTTGCAACCCAGATGCTGGAGATGATCGTGGGCGCGTTCGAAGCGTTGGAGATCGGTGATCCCGCCGCTCTGGCGACCGATGTCGGGCCGGTGATCGATACCGACGCGAAGGCCGCGCTGGACCGGCACGTCGCGCGGCGGCGCAAGGCCGGGCATCCGGTGTGGCAGCGCGACCTGCCCGGCGGGGCGGACGCGATTGCTACCCGGGGCTGCTTCGTGGCCCCGACGATCATCGAACTCGGATCGATCCTCGACCTTAAGCGCGAGAATTTCGGCCCGGTCCTACATGTCGTACGGTACCGCGCGGATCAGCTAGGCCAGGTGATCGACGATATCAACGCGGCCGGATACGGTTTGACGCTGGGGCTGCACAGCCGCATCGACGCCGTCCGCCGGTTTGTGGAATCGCGGGCGCGGGTCGGCAATTTCTATGTCAACCGCAATCAGATCGGGGCGGTAGTGGAAAGCCAGCCGTTCGGCGGCGAGGGATTGTCCGGCACCGGGCCCAAGGCGGGCGGTCCGCATTACCTGGCCCGCTTCGCCACCGAACGGGTCGTCTGTATCGACACCACGGCGGCTGGGGGTAACGCAAGTCTGCTGGCCGGATGAATCTCCTCCGTTTCCCGGTTCACTTGCTCGCAAACGCTTGTTAAAAGGGGCGGAATGATCCGATTCCTGACCCTTCTCCTGTCATTGGCGTCGCTCGGCTGGTCCCTGCCCGCCGCCGCCGCCGTGACGATGAGTTTTCACAGCTTCAACGGCTCGGTTCTGCTGGGCCGGTATCCGCACACCTTCGTGGTGCTGCAGGGCACGCTGGACAGCACCGGGCAGGCGGTGAATGAAAACTACGGCTTCACCGCGAAGTCGGTTTCGACCCGAATCCTGTCCGGTCCGGTGGAACACGACATATCCATCGAGCCGCCGAAATATGTCACCGGCACCAACCGCCATTTTTCGGTCAAGCTGACCGATGCGCAGTATCATCAGGTGGTGGCGGAAATGAAAGCGTGGCGGGATGCGCCGGGCAAATATTACTCGCTCGACACACGCAACTGCATCCATTTTGTCGGCCGGATGGCGCAGATTGCCGGGCTGAAGGTGGAATATCCGCAGAACATGCTGCGCAAGCCCAAGAAGTGGCTCAACTATGTTACCGGCCTCAACCCCAAGCTGGGCGCAAAGCCGATCGGCTGACGGGCGGCGTCAGTTGCGGGGAAAACACCCGGTCCCCACTTGCCCGCCGCGCAGGCTTGGCCGATCACCTCGAGCATGGCGATTCTCAGCGACAAATGGATCCGGACGCAGGCCACGGAAAAGGGCATGATCGAACCGTTCGTGGAAGCCCAGCGGCGGGACGGCTGCATTTCCTACGGTCTCAGCTCCTATGGCTATGACGCCCGGGTCGCGCCCGAATTCAAGATTTTCACCAATGTGAACAGCAGCGTGGTCGATCCCAAGCAGTTCGATCCGAACAGCTTCGTGGACCGCGAGACCGATGTCTGCATCATTCCGCCCAACAGTTTCGCGCTCGCCCGGACGGTGGAATATTTCCGCGTGCCGGAAGATGTGCTGGTGATCTGCCTCGGCAAATCCACCTATGCCCGCTGCGGGATCATCGTCAATGTCACCCCGCTCGAACCCGGCTGGGAAGGCCATGTTACGCTGGAATTTTCCAACACCACACCGCTGCCCGCGAAGATCTATGCCAACGAAGGCGTCTGCCAGTTCCTGTTCCTACAGGGCAACGAACGGCCCGAAGTCACTTATGCCGACCGCGCGGGCAAATATATGGGCCAGCGCGGCGTGACCCTGCCCAAGCTTTAGCGCGTACACCCGCCCGCAAATCGGCCATGCCGCAACGTCTTTGACTCGGGCGATTTCCGCGCGCATTCCCTGAGCCGAAATGGGAGTGAAGTGAGCCATGAGCAAAGCCGACCGGAAATTCGACATCATCGTCTATGGCGCGACGGGCTACACCGGCCGCCTGGTCGCGGAACATCTCACCCGGCATTATGGCAGCCGCACGGACGGCCCGAAATGGGCGATGGCCGGGCGCAGCGAAGCCAAGCTTGAGGAAGTGCGCGACCTGATCGGAGCACCGAAAGACACGGCGCTGGTAGTGGCGGACGCGGACGATCCTGCGAGCCTTAAGGCCATGTGCGAACAGACCCGCGTGGTGCTGACGACGGTCGGCCCCTACACGCTCTACGGCGAACCGCTGGTTGCGGCCTGTGTCCAGACGGGCACCGATTATTGCGACCTGTCGGGCGAACCGACCTGGATGTTCGAGATGATCGAGAAATACAGCGACGCGGCAGAGAAAAGCGGCGCGCGCATCTGCTTTTCCTCCGGCTTCGATTCGATCCCCTTCGACCTCGGCGTTTTCATGCTTCAGAAAGAAGCGATGGAGCGGTTCGGCAAGCCGGCCACGCGGGTCAGGGGCCGGGTACGCGCGATGCAGGGCGGGCCGTCCGGCGGCACCGTCGCTAGCATGAAGGAAACCATGAAGGCGGTGGCCCGCAACCCGAAGCTGATTTCCGTTCTGCAAAGCTCCTTCGGCCTGACTCCCGGTTTCACCGGCCCCAAGCAGCCCTCGGGGATGATCCCGGAGTATGACAAGGAACTTGGCAAATGGGCCGCGCCCTTCATCATGGCGACGATCAACACCAAGAACGTCCATCGGACCAATTTCCTGCTCGGCCTCCCCTATGGCGAGGACTTCCGATATGACGAGATGATGCTCACCAGCGCGGGCGAAATGGGCGAGAAAGCGGCCAAAGGCATCGCCGAGATGCTCAAGAACCCGTTCGGCGCGAAGGCCCCAAAGCCCGGCGAAGGTCCCACCAAGGAGGAGCGCGAGAACGGCTTCTACGATGTGCTGTTCCTGGGCGAAACGGCAGACGGCGATAAGATCAATTACGGCGTCAAGGGCCGCTATGATCCGGGCTATGGGTCAACCAGCCGGATGATCGCCGAAACTGCAATTGCGCTGGGTCACTGCGAAGCGCCCGGCGGCATCGGCACACCGGGCTCCTTCCTGGGCGAAGATCTGGTCAAGCGGTTGGAAGAACACGCCGAAATCAGCTTCGCGGTCGAAGATTGACGGTGAGGCGCGATAGCGGGGTTAAAAACTCGCCTTCGCGCTGATCCGGAAATTGCGCCCGGCGAGCGGGACGAAATCCTTGGTGAAGCTGGCGTGGCGGCGTCCCTCGGCATCGAAGATATTGTCCGCCTGCACCATCAGGGTGAGATTGTCGTCACCCCGGATCGGCTTCCATGCGACCGAGGCGTTGACGAAGGTGAAGCTGTCGGTGGGTGTCTCGAACGCCGCCACCCGCGTCTGGCTGTCCGACCATTGCACCTCGGCTCGGACATCGAACCGCTCCGTCTTTGCTTCCAGCGCGCCGAGCAGGCTCAATGGCGGGATACGCGGCAATGCGCTGCCATCATCGAGCTTCGCGCGAACGTAATCGCCGCGCAGGTCTGCCAGGATCGAAAACGGGCCGCTGTCGATCAGGGGCAACGAAATCTCGCCTTCGACCCCGAAATATTCGGCATCGTCCTGCAAGTACTGGAACACCGGCAGGCCATCTTCCTCCAGCCCTGTTTCCTCGAGATAGATGTAGTTGCTGAACCAGTTCTGGTAGACTGCGACGTTCACGCTCGCGAGACCGATCCGGCCGCGCAGGAACGCCTCCACCCCGACCGCGCTTTCGATGTCGAGGTCGAGATCGCCGATTTCGAACGCCTGCGTCGCGATGTGCGGACCGTTGGACAGCAGTTCTTCCGCGCTGGGCGCGCGTTCGACCCGTGAACCGGTGACGCCGAAGCGAAATCCGCTCGCCGTTTCGTGTGCAAGGCTGACAGCGCCCGACCAGCTGTCGAAACTGCGCATGAAGCCAAGCTGCTGCGATTCCACTTCGGTCCCTTCATAGCGGCCGGCGAATTCCAGATGTACCGGGCCGACTGCAACTTCCTGCAAACCGAACACCGCCAGCTGCGAGGTCAGGTTGGGCGGAATATAGGCTTCCGCGCCCTCGGCAGAAAAATCGCGGAAGTAATATTGGGTGCCGATCACACCGTTCCACGTGCCGCGCTGGTTCTGGATCAGTTCGGCCCGCGCCTCGAATCCCTTGACGTCGAAACTGGTGCCCACTTCCTTGCCTTCGAATTCGGTGTGGGTGTAATCGCTGAATCCGAAGCGGGTGCGCAGCTGGGAGAAGAACCCGCCACCGAGCGCCAGTTCGCCGCGCATATCGGCGCGGTATTGGCGCAGACCGATGGTGACGATTTCCTCGCCTTCTTCCTCCTCGCCGCCTGCATCGTCACCGCCTTCTTCCCCGTGTGCATGGCCCGCACCGGGGCGCGTGGGGACGCCGTAGCTGGTGTCATACAAGCCAATGGCCGCCCCGAGATTGCTCTCGCCTGCGAAGAACGCGGCGCCCGCGTTCGCGCTCCAGGTTTCGGTCGCGCTGTTGGGCAGCACACCGCGAAGATTTGCCGCTTCACGCAGCTCGGCGGCTTCTTCGGGCTCGTCCGCCTGGTCAGCATCAGCTTCTGCGAGCAGTTCTGCCCGCAAGCGGTCGGAGGCAACGAAGCCGGGAATTTCGAGATCCTCGGTTCGGCGATACGATCCGTCGGCATGGAACACGAAATATTCGCCCGCGGGCACATCGACCGACAGGCCGCCTTCCGCCATGTTGGCGGCGGTGTTGGCGCCGAGCCGGGCGTCGAGGTGGAACGGCTCCTCGAGGCGGCGCAGCGGAATGCGTTTGTCGATCACATTGACCGCGCCGCCGATCGCCTGGCTGCCGTACAGCATCACCGCGGGACCGCGCAGGACCTCGATGCGTTCGGCGGTCAGCGGATCGATCGAGACGGCGTGATCGGCGGAAGTGTTGGACACATCGATCGCGCCGATCCCGTCGACCAGAACCTTGACCCGTTCACCGGAAAATCCGCGCAGAACCGGTCGCGATGCCCCGGGGGAGAAGCTGGTCGCCGACACGCCGGGCAGTTTGGCAAGCGTTTCGCCCAATTGTCCGTCGAGGCTGCGCTGAAGTTCCACTCCCTGCATCACGGAGGTTCCGGCCAGCACGTCGAGCTGCGTCACGCCCACGGCGCTGACTACGATGGTGGGATCGGAGCGGTCCCCGCTGGTGTGGAAATCGTCTTCCGAGGCACGGTCCCGCGTGGCGGCAGGGGCCGGCTCCTGCTCCGTGGCCTGCGCAAAAGCGGCAGCGGGCAGTGCCATGGAGGCGATCGCAAGAATGGAAGCCGAAGCGCCGGCAATGCGGCGGAAATCATGATACAACATAACACGCCTATTAGCGGCACGGTTTTGCATTGCAACATCGAACTCGAGGTTTGCGATGAAGTGTTCCCGCCCGTCGCCAGGAGTGATCCGGCCTGCCCGGTGGGCCATGCTGATTGGTGTTCCGTGAAGAAACTGGAGCGGGCGAGGCGATTCGAACGCCCGACCCCAACCTTGGCAAGGTTGTGCTCTACCCCTGAGCTACGCCCGCTCGCTGTTGTTCCCTTGGGGTCCCCCTGAGGGGTACACCGAACCTGCCGGTCCAGTGGGGAAGCGGGCAACTAGCAGCGGTCACGCAGCCTAGCAAGGGGAATTTCATGGCGTGAACAACACGGGCATTTTGCCCTTCACATATGCTGCGAAAGGCCCACATTGGGGCCTCACGCGAAAACCGCCGGATGCGCGGTAACCGATACGCCAGACAGACAGGAGTTCACCTTGGCCAGCATGGGTCTCAATATCGACGAGCAGAAGGCCGTCGAGCGTTTCAGGCGGGACATCGTCGAACCTTCGATGACCAAACTGGTGGTGCTCGATTTCTGGGCCGAATGGTGCGGCCCGTGCAAGGCGCTCACCCCGATCCTGGAGAAGATCACTGCGGAATATGCTGACAAGGGTGTGATCCTGGCAAAGGTCAATGTGGACGAGGAGCAATTCATCGCGTCCCAGTTCCAGGTCAAATCCATCCCCACCGTCTATGCGATGTTTCAGGGCCAGCCGGTGGCGGACCTGACGGCAGCGCGGTCCGAATCGCAGTTGAAGCAGGTGCTCGACCAGCTGCTGGAAAAACTGCCGGTGGAGGCAGGCGCGCCCGGAGATACGCCGCAGCAGGACGTGACCCAGTTCCTCACCATGGCCGAACAGGTGCTGGCCGAGGGCGACGCCGAACGCGCTGCCGGAATATTCGGCCAGATCACCGAGATGGCCCCGGACAACGCCGCCGGGCACGCCGGGCTGATCCGCGCGCTGGTTGCGCTGGGTGAAACGCAGGAGGCGCAAGGCGTGCTCGATTCGCTGGACCCCGCGCTGAAGGACGATCCGCTGATCCACGCTGCTGCCGCGGCGGTTGAACTCGCCGGAACCCCGGTGGACGAAGCCGAATTGCAGGCCCTGCGCGCGGCCGCGGCCGAGCGGCCGGCGGATATGGACGCGCAATTTGCCTTCGCCGAAGCGGCCTATGCCGCCCGCTCGCGCGACGAAGCCGCCGATACGCTGCTGGCGATGATCGAGGCTGACCGCGAATGGAATGACGGCGCGGCGAAGGCTAAGCTGCTGCAGATCTTCGAGGCCACCGGACTCCAGGATCCGTGGGTGGTGGCCACCCGGCGCCGCCTGTCGACGATATTGTTCGGGTAAGCGGATGGCAAAACGCCTGTCCATCTTTCCGCTTACCGGCGTCATCCTGCGTCCCGGCCTGCAATTGCCGCTGCATCTGTTCGAACCGCGATACCGCGCGCTCGCCAGCGATGCGCTGGCGCGGGACCGGCGGATCGCGATGATCCAGCCGCAGCGTCCGT
>NZ_JAXMJI010000034.1:0-14427 GCF_034376665.1 Allopontixanthobacter sp.
AACAAGGGTGAAAGCGACCGGATGACCCTGCTTTTCCGCAAGGCAAAATAGGGCTAAGGGGCGGCGCCATGACAGAGATCACCGTCGCCGCCCTCCAGCTTGCACTCGGCTCCGCAGACGAAGCCGAAAATATCGACGCCGCCGCTCAGTTGGTAGAGACGGCGGCCGGGGAAGGCGCGCAGATAATCCTGCCGCCCGAATTGTTCTCCGGCCCCTATTTCTGTCAGGTCGAGGACGAGGCCCTGTTTGCCCTCGCGCGGCCGGTGGCGGAGCATCCCTCGGTAATCGCGATGCGCAAACTGGCGAAAAAGCTGGGCGTGGCCATCCCGACCAGCTTCTTCGAGCGCGACGGGCACCATTATTACAACGCGCTCGCCATGATCGGCCCTGACGGCGAGGTGATGGGCACATACCGCAAAAGCCATATTCCCGATGGGCCGGGGTACGAGGAAAAATACTATTTCCGCCCCGGCAACGACGGGTTCAAGGTGTGGAACGTCTTCGGCACAACCATCGGCGTGGGCATCTGTTGGGACCAATGGTACCCCGAATGCGCGCGGATCATGGCGCTGATGGGCGCCGAATTGCTGTTCTATCCCACCGCCATTGGGTCCGAACCCTATGATGCGGAGTTCGACACCAGCCACCTGTGGCGCCGCGCCATGCAGGGGCATGCCGTGTCCAACTGTATGCCGGTCATCGCCGCGAACCGGATCGGGGGGGAAGGCGAGCAGAGTTTCTACGGCCACAGTTTCATCACTAACGAATGGGGTGATCTGGTGGCGGAATTCGGCGGCGAGGAGGACGGTGTGCTGGTGGCAACGCTGGACTTGACGCTCGCGGCCAAGCACCGCGCCGGAATGGGATTCTTCCGTGACCGCCGCCCGCAGCTCTACGGGCGGATTTGCGAGGACATCTGAGCGGGGAATATCTGATCGCGCTGGGTTCCAACGTCCGGCACAAGCGCCACGGCGACCCGCGCAAAGTGCTGGCGGCTGCGCTGGGCGCTTTGGGCCGAACGGGTTTCGGCGTGGTCAGGTCATCACCGGTAATTTCCAGCGCGCCGCTCGGTCCGTCGCAGCGCCGCTATGCCAACGCCGCGGCAATCCTCGCCAGTGATCTGCCGCCCGAGGCGGTGCTGGAGCGCCTCAAGCGGATCGAGCGCGATTTCGGCCGGACCGGCTCTGGCCAGCGTTGGCGCGCGCGGGTGCTGGACCTCGACATCATTCTGTGGAGCGGCGGCGGCTTCGCCTCGGCGGGCCTGGTCATCCCCCACGTCGCCTGCCGCGGCCGTGACTTTGTGCTGGGTCCTGCGGTTGTCATCGCCGCTGACTGGCGGGATCCGGTTTCCGGCCTGACGATAAAACAGCTCCATACCCGCTTGACCCGCCCGCGCCCCACCCCTAGGTGAGCGGCCCGAGACACCCCCGTGCGCGGGCCCTTAGCTCAGTCGGTAGAGCAACTGACTTTTAATCAGTAGGTCGCTGGTTCGAACCCAGCAGGGCTCACCACCTTTCAAGCGTCTATTGATCGGTTGTCCGGGCAATAGCTGGCCGCGGGGTCAACTCGCCAGCAACAAATCCAGCATCGCTGTCGTCCGGGCATCCCCTGAAACTTCGTCGCGGCGGTCTTCGAAGACCCCGCTCAACCGCAGCGCGATGTAGCCATGGACCATCGACCACAAGGCAATCGCGAGGGTGTGCGGGTCGCGGCCGGCCTGCTTCGGCAGGATCGCCACCTCATGTACGAAGCCAGCGTATAGCGACTCCATACGCGTATTCAGTGCCAGATCATTCCAGTCCAGAAGATCACGGCGCCACATCAAGGCATAGCGATGGGGATGGTCGAGCCCGAAATTCAGAAGTGCCTCCATATAGGTCCGCGCGCGATAAGAAGGTTTTGCCACAGCAAGCGCCTGCTCCACGTCCTGTTCGAACATCTGGAACAGATCGGTTGCCAGCGCCGTGAGCAAGGCGGTGCGATCAGGGAAGTGATTCGCCGGCGCGGCGTGGGAAACATGCGCACGCCGGGCGACTGCACGGATGGTGACGGCATCGGGTCCGGCCTCGTCGAGCAGCGCGAGTGCCTGCGATATCAAGGATTCCTTTAGTGAGCCGTGATGATAACCATTTCGTTTTCTCTGCGCCATTTTTCTATATTGACACTGACAACATTGAATGTAAATTGGCACCGTCAACATAATAAAAAATGACACATCACAAAAGAGCCCTCGGGTCGCACCTATGATGAAAAACCAGACTGCCAAGAAAATCGTTTTGACTGCCTGCGTCGCGGTTTACGGAGTGTTGGTTCCAGTTCTGGAATTGAACAATACGCATGTCTTCAACCCCCTGTGGCCCAGCCACGCCAGGCTGCACGAGGTGTGGCAATTGCTGACCAACAGCGCGCTTGCCGGAATCGTACTCTGGCTGGCCTGGAGCCGGGGAAAGATCCGCACTGCCGCCGGTCTGGGCATGGTCCCGCCAGCGGGATTTTTGGCCGCATTCGCTCTCGCCGGGTTCTATGGGGGCTCGATGAGACACACCGACGGAACTGAACTGACTCTTCTGGGGGTGAATGCCTCCGGATTGATCATGTCGCTTGCCGTTACAGTCCTGCTGTATATTGCCATGACGCCTTCCAGAAACCAGTTGAGGAAGAAGCTGGTCTGAGCTCAGGCTCGCGGCCCTTGACTGTGGGCACAAACTGAAGACAGGAAGATTTTCCACCCCTGACCCGAACGGCGGACGGCACCAATTCTGTCTGCTTCATTGAAATATAAATATAAAAGGTAGTTTTTGCATGGCTTTACGAAATGCACTGAGTAAGCCGATGATCGCCGTTCTGGTTTTGACGCAGACCTTCGCGGGCGTGTCCCCGGCAATGGCAGAGGATCTTCCGGTGCGGGATTTCGGTCCGGTCATGGTTTCCGAGGCCAACACCGACAATGTTGATCACGCCATCCGGGCGCGGGAAGTTGCCGGGGCGGGGCACTATGAAACGGGCGCATTCGCCGGTGCCCGACTCAGGATTTCGCTCGGTGGAAATCGGAATCAGCCGAAAGTGCGGGCCGGCCTGACGATCGCGCCGACGCTGCATCACCGTGTCAATCAGTCAGCGCCAGACATCAATTTCGGTGAAGGGCTGGAATTCGGCCACCGTTCGGGACACCGGTTCTCGCTGTCGGCTGCAGGGCAGGATATCGGCGGCAAAAAGAACCGCGCGGCTCAGGCCGGGCAGGATGACGACGAGGGCGGATTGCCGGATTGGGCTCTGATCGCGGGAGGCGTGGTCATTGCTGCCGGGATCGGCGGTTTGCTTTTCTTCGAGGCTTTGGACGATGCCAGCGAGTAAGGAATTCGAACCAATCGAAGTCGCGCTTGCTCCGAATTGAGCGTCATTTGCGTTGCCGGAAATCGATTCCAGAGACATAAATTCGCATGCAACGTCGCGAGGATCGCGAATGAAAAAAGCCATTACTTCCGCTGCACTATGCGTGTTCGCTCTGGCCAGTGCACCGGCGTCTGCAAACGAGTACGAGACTGTCTTCAACGAACTGGACCGCACGGTTCGGGAGAAGTTTTACGATCCCCATTTCGGCGGGCGTGACTGGGCGGAGATCGCGGCCCGTTATCGCAGCCAGCTGGACGGGGTGACTACGGACGCCGAATTCCAGCGCCTGGGGCAAACGATGCTGGAGGAATTGGGCGTATCCCATGTCGTGGTCCATCTCCCCGGAGAAAATCGCCCGACCATGGGATTGGGCGCGCTATGGGAGATGATCGACGGCAGTCCGGTGATCGTCGACATCGATCCCGCGTCCGCTGCGCGGGGCGCGGGTTTGAGAATCGGCGACCGGATACTCAATCCCTCCGCAATCCGGGGGCCGCGGCAAGAGCCTGCGGTGCTTGAAGTCGAGCGATGCGATGCAACCACCGAAACCCTGAGCGTCCCCCGCGAATCCGCCTATTGGCCGCCGCGGCAGCGCACAATTTCCTGGAGCGTTCTGCGGCGCGGTGACGGCCGGTCGGTCGGCTACATCCGCGCGGATCGTTTCAGCGATGACGCTGCCGAGCTGATCGATGCCGCCATGGAAACGGCCGGGAAGACGGACGGCCTGATTATCGATCTGCGCAACAACAGCGGCGGCAACGCTTCGGCGCTGCGCCTGCTGGGCTATTTCACCGGCCCCGGGCCCGGCGTGGCGTTACTGTCCAGGCCGTTTCTCGAAACGCTCGACGGCCCGGTCGAAGCGGCTGATCTTGCCGACATCCACCGCGCATATCGTGTCTACACGACGGAGGCAGTCTTCGATGCCGTAGGCGAAGGCAACGGCGCGGTGATGCTGATGATCGAGGATCTGGGCGAGCGTCGCTACCACAACCCGGTCACCATCCTCATCGGTCCGGAAACCGGCAGCGCAGCGGAAGGAATCGCCTGGGGTGCCAAGGATCAGACCTCGGCAATTCTGATCGGGCGCAACACGGCAGGTGCCCTGTTAAGTTCGGAAGGGTTCGAATTGCCCAGCGGCTGGCGTGTCACCCTGCCGGTCCACGGAAACTGGGGCCCCGATGGCCGCGACTACCGCGATCAGCCGGTGCCGCCTGACATTGCGACAACCCGGACGCGCGAGGCCGTGTGCCGCAATGAAGATGCCGATTTGGTCGCCGCAATCGGGGCGCTGGAAGAGGCATGGCTTGGCGCGAGTGTTGAAAGTGCAGCCGATAGCGTTCGCTGACCTGTTCGACGAATTGTGGAGGATCTGAGGGAACTATTTGGTTCGTTTGACACCCAGGGCTAATGCAGGCCCGATCTGAACTATTATTCGTCGATGGCTGCGCCACTTAACTTATGTGGTTGCGCGACTCTTCAACCCGGTTCATTTTTCGGGGGGAAGGAGGAGGCCTTTGACAATCCACACCATCAAACGAGACACCCTGGCCGCACACAGAGCGCGCAAGGCGTACCAGTTGCAGTTCCCCGTCGATCGCAAAAACGCGGCCAAAACCATCGATTTCGAATCGGACGATGGCCACGAAGCGTTTATCCTTCTCGAAAGTGAAGCGCCCGCGCGGCCCGGGGAACTATGGTTCGATGGCCGCCCGCTTTGCGACTTGATGCGTGACGAGAATGGAGTTTGGACGATCACACCGTCAGAGCCGCCCCAGAAGATGGTCGGTCGCCGCAAGCGGTCTTTCGCCGGTCGGGTGTCGAAGGAAGGTCCGGCCTCGAGTTATCTGGCACGAACCCTTGGTGTCGTTTGAGGTGACCTCCGGTTCCGCGGTGTCTTCTCCAGTCGCAATCGCGACGGTTTTCCGGTTTGGCGGACACGCATCGTTTCGCTCCGCCGCAATTCAGTGGGAGCAATCGCCAGTATCTATTTGTGCGAGCCGCCAAAAAATCGGTTTCTAGCTGCCAAACTCCGACGGCCAATTCTTCGCCCAATTTTTTTAGCTAAGTTATTAACACAAGTTTACTTTTAATCTCGGTTAGTTTATTCTCGGCGAATCATCGGGCAGTAACTGCGAACCGGTGGCTGAGAGACACGATAGCGCTCCCCGCTGGGGAGTAATCATGTCCGTTAATGCATCATCTCTGTTGCCCTATGTCGAAAAGATCGAGCGTCGACGCCCGCTTTCCGACGAGGCGCGCGCTGCCTTTCTGGCTTTGCCAGTCCAACTTGAAAGCTACGGGACCTACCAAAGTATCCTGAACGAAGGCGAACGTCCCGACCGGTGCTGTCTCATCGTGGAGGGGGTGGTCAGCCGCTACAAGTCGCTCAAGAATGGCCGGCGCCAGATCAATTCCTTTCACTACGCCGGCGACATGGTCGATCTTCAGGCGGCCATTCTGACCGTCGCGGACACCGGTATCAGGACCCACACGCCGACCAAGGCCGTCAGGATCGATTGTGAGGATATTCTCGACCTGGCTGAGAAATATCCCGAATGGGCCCGTGCCTTCTGGTTCGATACCCAGGTCGATGCGTCGATCTTCCGCGAATGGACATTGAACGTCGGACAGCGAACGGCGGTGGAACGAGTGGCCCACCTGCTGCTGGAAATCAGCGCGCGTCTGGAATCGATCGGACAAAGCGACGGCAAGGAATTTGTTCTCCCGGTTACCCAGGCCGACCTCGCCGACGCGGTCGGGCTGAGCGCGGTGCACACCAACCGCAGCATCCAGCAGTTGCGCCACAGCGGCGCATTACGGACGCATGGCCGCAAGGTCGTGATCGAGAACTATCCCGCCCTCGCCAAAGTGGCCTCATTCGACCGAACCTATCTTCACCCCGAAGGGCCGCGGCGATAGGGCGAACAGGCTTCGGTTTCGGTGGGTCCCGGGAAGCGGCAAAGCTCTAATCTGGGACGCCCTCTTCGCGGTAATTCCGGGTCTGCCCTATGCAAGTACCCCCGCCGCGGTGAAGTTCAGGGCGCTAGCCGTCAGAATACGCTCCACCTCGGCCAGATCGGATGCGCGCAGGTTCGCGGGCGGGGCCTGCATCTTTTCCGGTGCCGGAAATGTGCCATAGCCGGCCAGCAGGCAATGCCAACTCGCGGTGGAATAGGGCCGCATCGGGAAGGCCTGTTCGTTCGCGGCGGCGATGTCCTGATGGGTGAACCACGCGGTCATCATCGATTTGAGGCCGTCGGACAGATTCTGGTTCGCGGCATTTTCGCGCCAATAGTCCGTGTCGCTGCGCTGGCTCAGGCGGTAGTGCGCGGTGATGTAGTCGCGAATTCCGTCGATCCGTTCCGCAATCGAAGTGTTGAAACGGCGCTGGTGCTGGTTGGTGAAGCCGCCCGCTTCGAACGCGCTGATGAATTCCAGCGCGGTGGCAATCACGATATGCAGCGCAGTGGCTTCCAGCGGTTCGAGGAAACCTTGCGCCAGGCCGGCGGACAGGCAGTTGTGCGACCAGCTCTCCTCCACCCGGCCGACTTTCATCTGCAGGTGCCGCGCCTCGATGTCGCTGCCGGACGGGCCGAGCGCGGCCCGCAGTTCCTGCTCGGCAGCTTCGGCAGAGATATGCCGCGATGAATAGACATAGCCATTGCCGGTCCGGCTGGTGAGAGGGATCACCCACCGCCAGCCCGCCGCCATGGCAATGGCCTCTGTCTGCGGGCGGTAGGACGGGCAGCACTGGGTAGGGATGACCACAGCGCGATCGTTGAACAAGGTATCGGCGAACGACACGAACCGCTGGCCCAGCGCCTGCTGCGCAATGACCCCGGCAAATCCGGAACAGTCGACAAACAACTCGCCGCCGATCCGCTCGCCGCCCTCGCACAGCAACGCGGCGACACCGCCTTCGCTATTGCGTTCCACTTCCGCGACCCGCCGTTCGAGATGCGTAACACCCTGCGCCGCCGCATGTTCCCGCAGGAACGCGCCCAGCTTATGAGCGTCGAAATGATAGCCGTAGCTCGGCGCGAAGGGGAATGTCTCGCCCGCTTGCGGCCCTTTGCCTTCAGCCGCCAATCGGCTGGCGAGGAAGAACGCATCGGGATGCGCCGGAACATCGAACCCGCGCCGCGCCAGTGCGCAATTGTGCAGGAAAGCCGGTTCGGTATGCAGGTCGGTCGGCCCTGGAAAGGGGTGGAAATAGCTTTCGTAGTCCGGGCGTTCGCTCCACCCGGTAAAGCGGATACCCAGCTTGTAAGTGGCATCGCAGGCGGGCATCCAGTCGGCTTCCGCGATACCGATCAGGTCGAAGAACGCCTTCAATTGCGGGGTCGATCCTTCGCCCACCCCGATGATCCCGATCGCCGGGCTTTCGACCACCGTTACACGGTGCCCGCCCCACGCCCGGGCCATCAGGCAGGCCGTGATCCACCCCGCGCTGCCGCCACCAAGCACGACGATGTTCGGTGGGGTGGGGGCTTGGCTCACTGTGTGACCGGCACAAGCCTGATTGCCAGCCCGCCGCCGGGTGCCAGCCACATCGGCAGCTTGTCGCCGCGTTTCACCGTGGCGGTATCATAGGCGATGTTGTGCCGCGCCTCGGTTTCGTAGGTCGCGCCGGGACCGTCCTTCCAGATCGTCGCGCGGTAGCTGGTACCAGGCTCGAGGAAATCGAAATCAAGCGTCACCGTCCGCTCGGTCGCGTCATTGACGCCGCCGACATACCAATCCGCGCTGTTCCGGTCCTTGCGCGCGAAGATGGCAAAATCGCCGACCTCGCCCGCGATCAGATGGCTTTCGGCCCAGTCGGCGGGAACCGCCTTGATGAATTCCAGCTCGCGCGGATGCGCGGCGAGGCTTTCTATGAAATCGGACGCCATCTGGATCGGCGAGTAGATCGCCAGATACAGGCCGAGCTGCTTCGCCTTGGTCGATGCGAACGGGACACCGTCCGATCCGACCAGCCCGAGCACGCCGGGGGTGTAATCCATCGGGCCCGACAGCATCCGCGTATAGACCAGAGTGGGGTCATGATCGGGGCCATTATTGAACCGGCCCCAGGCATTGTATTCCTGGCCCCGGGCGCCCTCCCGCGCGACCCAATTGGGATAGGTGCGGCGCAGGCCGGTATCCTTGACCGGTTCGTGCGGGTTGATCGCGATCTTGTGCGCGGCGGCCGTTTCCACGACCTTCAGGTGGTGCTGCACCATGCGCTGCCCGTCATGCCATTCGAAGACTTCCTTGCCGCAGGGATCGGTGATGTCCGCGTTGCAGGAAATGATCCCGCCGGCATCGGCGACATAGCCGGTCTTGACCACATCGATCCCGAGCCGCGCATTCATCGCCATCGCATCTTCCAGCTGACGTTCGTACACCTGGATATTGCCGCCGGTTTCGTGGTGCCCGATCAGATGCACCCCCTTTTCGGCGGCATAGCGGGTGACTTCCTTCAGGTCGAAATCGGGGTAGGCCTGCGTGAAGCTGTAATCGCGGCCGTTGCCGAACCAGATTCCGTCCCAGCCGACATTCCAACCTTCGATCAGCACACCGCGGAATCCGTTGGCCGCGGCAAAATCGATATATTCTTTCGCCCGCTTGGTCGTCGCGCCGTGATTGGGACCTTGCGCCCAGTTCCAGTCGCCCCGGATCATGCCCCACCAGATACCGATATATTTCGCCGGTTCGAAATAGCTGACATCGCCCAGCTTGTTGGGCTCGTTCAGATTAAGCTCGAGATCGTTCTCCACCAGGCCCGCCGCGCTGTCGGCGATGCGCATGGCGCGCCACGGGGTGTTGAACGCGCCCTCGCGAACCACCTTTGCCCCGCGCGAGGACGGCGACAGCATGGCGCGGAACCGGGTGCCGTCCATCCGCCGCATCCACATGCCCGAATAATCGACCAGCGCCGCTTCGTGGAACGACATATGCGTGCCGTCCTCCAGCCGCAGGGTGATCGGTGTATGGGCGATCGAAACCTCACGGATCGGGGTCTGCGAATAGAGATATTCGTAGCGGTTCCAGTCGCCGCCGGGGATCCACCACGCGGTGCCTTCGCTGGCAATGTTGAATTCGGTCAGTTCCTCCGCAATCCGGGCGACTGGCAGGCCTTCCTGCTGAGGGAATTCATAGCGAAAGCCGACGCCGTCATCGAACACCCGCATCCGCAGCGTCACCCGGCGCAGCGCGTCACCGGTTTCGCGGAAAGTTACCGCCAGTTCGTTGTGCTTGTCCGCTACCCATTGGCGTTCGCCCCAGGGCTGTTCCCATTTGGTATCGACCGATGCGGTGATCTCGCTCTCGATAGCGAAGTTGCGGCGCATCGGGTTGGCGTCGGTGAAGGTGAAGCCGAGGCTGGATTTCGCCAGCAGCGGTTTGCCGTCGCGTGAAACTTCGTAGAACGGTACGCCGTCGCTATCCGCCTCGATCGTCACGGTGATCCGGCCATCCGGCGATGCGATCGTACCGGCCGCCGCGCTGCTGGCGGTGCCGGCCAGCACCACGAGCGAGGCGGCGGCGAAAAGCAGGGTCAGTTTCGGCATATCAGGGCTCCAAATGGTGGCAATTCTGCAGGCGTCGCGCCGTTGATTGCGGCGATGATTGGTCCGGTCGCGATGTCGGGCGCTAACGAATGCGTCCGGTCGGTGAAATTGACGATACAGCGCAAATTATCACCGCGCGCGCTGCGGTCCAGCACCAGCTATCCGCTACTGGCCTTGCAACCGGTCACCGCACCGTGGCGCAGTGCTGCGTGATCGTTGCGCAGGGCCAGCATGGCGCGGGTGTGGTCCAGGATCGAGCCTTCCTTTTGCCCTTCCACCGCGCGGGCCAGATTGTCCTCGCCAAGCGGCAGCCACGGTTCCGCGGTCGAGAAGCTGCCCGATTCCGGATCGTGGGTCCACGGCATGGGCGCGCGAGCGCCATCGCGGGACAGGGTTAGCGGCCAGTTTGCGATCGCTTCAGGATCACGCAGCTTTTCGAACGGGATATCGACTTGGGTCAGGCCCAGCTCTTCGCCCTGGTAAAGAATAATATTGCCGCGCAGACACGCCATCAGCAGCATCTTCATGCGTACAAACGCGTCCCAATGCTGCGGCTCGCACCACCGCGACAGCGCGCGCGGCGCATCGTGGTTCTCGAACGCCCAGCTGGGCCAGCCGACGCCGGGCTCGTCCGGCCATTCGGCCAGCGCCGCGCAGACCAGTTCCGGGGTCAGGTGATCGGCATAGAGGAAGTTGAAGCCATACGCGGAATTGAGGTGGGTGCTCCCCTGGGTGAAGGATTTCATTTCCCTCTCGGCCTCGTCACCGCCGACTTCGGCGACAGTGAAAACCGCGTCGTAAGCGTCCGTAACCTGCCGGATACGCTCGATGAATTTGGGAATATCGGGATGCGACTGGTTGTGGATCCGCTGCTGGAAATCGAACGGCCTGCTGCGCGGGCGGTTGGTCGCCGCCGCCGGGGGGTTATCGCGCAGTTGCGGATCGTGCATCGCGAAATTGAGCGCATCGATGCGGAATCCGTCGACCCCGCGATCGAGCCAGAACCGGGCCACATCCAGCAAGGCATCCTGGACATCGACCTTGTGCACATTGAGCTGGGGCTGGCTGCTGAGGAAATTGTGCAGGTAATATTGGCGGCGGCGGGCGTCCCAGGTCCATGCCGGTCCGCCGAATACGGACTGCCAGTTGGACGGCGGCGAACCGTCGGCCTTGGCATCGGCCCAGACATACCAATCGGCTTTCGGATTATCGCGGGAGGACCGGCTCTCGGCAAACCAGCCATGTTCGTCGGACGTATGCGAATAGACCTGGTCGATGATCAGCTTCAGCCCCAGCGCATGGGCCCGCTCCACCACTCTGTCGAAATCGGCCAGCGTGCCGAAGATCGGATCGACATCGCAATAATCGGAAACATCGTAACCGAAATCCTTCATCGGGCTGGCAAAGAAGGGCGAAATCCATACCGCATCGACGCCCAGCCGCGCGACATGGTCCAGCTTGCTGGCGATCCCCGGCAGATCGCCGATCCCATCGCCGTTGGAATCCATGAAACTGCGCGGGTAGATCTGTAGATCGCCGCGCCGCGCCACCACGGCTTGGCTACACTGGCGGAATTTGCCATTCGGTCGGTTACAACACTCGCCACCAGATCAGTCTCCTGCCGTGCCGGTCAGTTCGCAGATGGCATAGCCGAACGGCGGCAGGGTAATTACCGCCGCGCCGGGCGCGGCAATCGCGGCAGGGCATTGACCCGCCAGCGGGGTGATCGCCTGTGTCGCATAATCGATCGCCACGGCCCGCGTGATCGATGCCGCGCTGCTGTTAAAGGCAAGCAGGACGCGCTGTCCGCTCGCCGGATCGTGCCGGGTGATGGCGAGCAGGCCCGGTTCGGTGTCGTAGCCGCGTATCGCCGTCTCACCATAGCGGAGCGCGCGATTGTCCGACCGCAGTTCGGCCAGCGCGGCGATCTGCTGATATAGCGGATGGGAGGTGTCGAAATTATCCTGCGCCGTCGTCGCATCGCTGCCGATCAAATCGTTGTCGTTATAGGCGGCGACACGGCTTTGGAGCATGTCCTCCCGCGCCAATTTGTCGTTCCCGTCCGAGACGAAACCCTGCTCGTCACCGTAATAGATAACCGGCACGCCCCGCAGACCCATCAACAGTGCATTGCCGAGCATTACACGCTGCAACAGTTCTTCATCGTCAGCATCAGGATTGGCCTGCTTTATGAACATCGACAAGCGCCCGGAATCATGATTGCCGAGGAACGTCGGCAGGCGAAGCGCGGTTGCCGCGCCGCCCTGGTAAAGCGGGTCATCCTCCAGCATCCGCGCCATGGCCGCTGGCGGCATGGTGCCCGAAACGATGCCTTGCGCCGCCGCCGCGAAGGCCATGTCGAGGTTGGTCGGCAGCGCGGATATCCGCGTCCAGCGCGCCAGCAGCGCCGCATCGACACCGTGCGTGGCGACTTCGCCGAAGATGTGGAAATTGGGAATACCCGCCGCCGCCGCGCGCTGAATCATGGCTGGGACGAACGCGTCCCAGAATTCGGGATTCACGTGCTTGGCGGTGTCGATGCGGAATCCGTCGATCCCGAAGCGGTCGATCCAGTTGCCGTAGATGTCGATCATTCCTGCCATTACGCGCGGATGTTCCGTGAACAGGTCGTCCAGCCCCACGAAATCGCCCTGCACCGCGCTTTCGCCAACCCAGAAGGTGTCGCCCCGGTTGTGGTAATAGGCCGGATCGTTGAGCCAAGCGGGCACCTTCACCTGCTCTTCGCTCTCCGGCACATAGGGGGTATAGGCATAGGCCGGATCGGTCAGCTTCGCCCAGTTTTCAGGCGTATCCACCTCATGCCCCAGGAAGCCCGGGTTGATCGGCGGGCCGTTCACATCGCCGCGCGTGGAGTAGGGATATTCGGCCAGGCTGCGATAGGCATATTGCGCGGCATCGCCTTCGCGATAACGGATCACATCGGCGGTGTGGTTGGTGATGATGTCCATATAGACCTTCATCCCGCGGGCATGGGCCGCGTCGACGAAGGCCTTGAATTCCGGATTGGTGCCGAAATGCGGATCGACCTGGGTGAAATCGGTCACCCAATAGCCGTGATAGCCTGCGCTCTCATCGCCCTTCGGCCCCTGCACCGGCTTGTTCTTGAAGATCGGCGCGAACCATACTGCGGTGACGCCCATGCCCTGGATGTAGTCCAGCTTCTGCGTCAGCCCGGCCAGATCGCCGCCGTGATAAAAGCCTTTGTGTTCAGGGTCGAACCCGCTCGTCAGGCGGTCCGCAGGGTAACCGCCAAGGTCGTTTGAATTGTCGCCGTTTGCGAACCGGTCGGGCAGGACGAAATAGATCACCTCGTCTTCGGGCAGGCGGTCACGGAAGCTCGACTCTGCGGTCTGCGGCTTCGTTGAGGTAAGCGACCTGTGGTCTTGCGCACAACTTGCCGATGGCAAGGCGAGAAGTGCGGCTGCGATGGCTGCGAACCGAATCATGCCGCTACCACCGGATGCTTTGCCGATTGCACCATTGCGTCAACGACCTCCAGATGTCGCGGCATCACCCGCACCTCGTCGATCAGATCCGCTTCGGTCTGTTCGAGCAACTGACACAGATCCTGTTCTGACAAGCCATCGGCCATCGGATTATAGCCACGCGCCGTCACGCCCTGCCCCACCAGCACCTGGAACCAGCCGACCTCAGTGAACAATTCCTCATGCTCGCGGTGAATGAAGCCGTTGGCCTGCCATTGGTCGATTTTTGCTTTCAGCGTATCGGGCATTTCGACGTGCCGCATCGCGTCCCAGAAGGGTTCACCCTCGCGGCAATTCGCCCGGTAATGCAGCACCAGAAAATCCCGGATTCTGGTCCATTCGAAACGCGCCTGCGCATTGAAATGGTCGATCGATGCCTGCTCGGGCGGTCCCGCAGGGAGCAATGCCAGAAACCGGCTGATCGCACTTTGCACCAAGTGGATGCTGGTCGATTCCAGCGGTTCCATAAAGCCAGCTGCCAGTCCCAGTGCCAGGCAATTGCGGTTCCAGTGTTGCCGCCGCATGCCGGTGGTGAAGGGGATGAGGCGCGGATCGCCGTCCTGTGCGCCATCCAGATTGGCGAGCAACACGTCTGCCGCTTCGTCGTCCGACAGGAAGGCGCTGGAATAGACATGACCATTGCCGATGCGGTGCTGCAGGGGAATACGCCATTGCCATCCGGCTTTGCGTGCCAGGGATTTGGTATAGGGTGTAAAGTCACCGCCGCCGGCACAAGAGACAGCCATAGCGCGATCGCATGGCAGGTAATGCGACCAATCGTCGAACCCGGTTTCCAGCGCGCCAGCAATCAACAACCCGCGAAAGCCGGAACAATCAATGAAGAAATCGGCGTCGATCTGCCTGCCATCCGCAAGCGTTACTCCGGTGAGATCGCCCATTTCTGCGTCGAGACGAGCATCGATTACCAGGCCTTCATGCCGCACCACACCGCGCGCTTCAGCATAGCGGCGCAGGAA
>NZ_JAXMJI010000035.1:0-32843 GCF_034376665.1 Allopontixanthobacter sp.
TGGATGGGCGCGGAAAACGCCGACATCCAGCCCGATGATACGGTTGCAGTATGGGGCTGCGGCCCAGTGGGCCTGTTCGCGATCCAGTCCGCACTCGTGATGGGTGCGGCAAAAGTTATCGCCATCGATCACTATCCCCACCGGCTCGAACTGGCGAAGCAGCTTGGCGCCGAGATCATCGACTTCCGCGGCACCGACGTCCGCGAAGCGCTGATGGAAATGTCCGGCGGGCTGGGGGTGGACGCGGTGATCGACGCGGTCGGCATGGAAGCGCACGGTTTTGCCGTCGACAACATGATCGACATCGTGAAACAGAAGGTCGGCGTCGGGGCGGACCGTGCCGGTGCGCTGAAGCAGGCGCTTCTGGCCGTGCGGTTCGGCGGAAAGGTATCCATCCCCGGCGTCTACGGCGGGATGACGGATAAATTCCCTCTCGGCGCGCTCATGGAAAAGGGTCTGCAGGTCCGTTCGGGCCAGACCCATGTGCAGAAATACACCAGGCCGCTGCTCGAGAAGATCGAGGACGGTACGCTGGATACCACATTCCTCATCAGCCACCGTTTGCCGCTCGATGAAGCGGTCAAGGGTTACCGGAATTTCAAGGAGGAACAGGACAGCTGGACGAAGGTGGTCCTCAAGCCGGGAATGCAATTGGCGAACGGTCACGCATAAGGGCTAGAACAGCGTCGAAAAGCGATCGCGATTCTGCAGTTGATCGCCGCCTCGCGATGCCAGGGCGCTGAGCAGCGCCGAGACAGGGCCGCGCTAACTCCGGGAACCCCGTGCGGTCGTCAGCTCGATCCGCTCTTCTTCCCGCCTTTGCGCGAACTTTCGTGGGTGTCCTTCTTTCCCCGCCCGGAGCCCGATTTGTTGCCTCCACCGGATTCCTTGTTGACCGTCGCCCAGGCGCGGCGCTCGGCCTCCCCCTTGCCGACGCCGCGATCTTCGTAGCTTTCCTCGATATGCTGGGCTTTGCGCTTCTGCTTGTCGGTATAACTCGACTTGTCGCCTTGGGGCATTCTCCGTCTCCTCTGGTGTCGCGGATCAGATCATCGGTTTGCCGCCGGTCACGGCCACGGTCGCGCCCGAAATATAACTCGCCTCGTCACTCGCCAGCATCACATAGGGCGGG
This sequence comes from Allopontixanthobacter sp., assembly GCF_034376665.1. Lineage (NCBI taxonomy): Bacteria > Pseudomonadati > Pseudomonadota > Alphaproteobacteria > Sphingomonadales > Erythrobacteraceae > Allopontixanthobacter > Allopontixanthobacter sp. The sequence goes on from NZ_JAXMJI010000035.1 coordinate 1,133, forward strand.
GCGAGTTCTGCGGGCTGTGCCGGCCTGCCGATCGGATAGTCTTTCCCGAATTCGGCGACGGTATCCTTCGGCATGGTCGCGGGGATCAGCGGCGTCCAGACTGGTCCGGGGGCGACACAATTGACTCGGACTTTCTTGTCGGCAAGCAATTGTGCAAGGCCCGCCGTAAAGTTCTGGATGGCACCCTTGGTGGTGGCATAGGGAAGTAGTGACGGATTCGGCTTGTCGGAGTTGATCGAGGCGGTGTTGATGATCGACCCGCCCTCGCCCATGTGCGGGAGCGCTGCTTTCGCGAGATAGAACATCGCGTGGATATTGGTGGCGAAGGTCTGCTGCCATTCCTCGTCCGGAATGTCCTCGAGATTTTCAAAACTCATCTGATGCGCGGCGTTGTTGACCAGGATGTCCACTTTGCCGAATTCGGACACCGCGGTTTTGACCACCTCGCGGCAATGCTCAGGATCGCTGATATCGCCGGCAGCCAGAGCGCATTTCTGTCCGGCCTTTTCTACCCATTTTCGGGTCTCGGCAGCGTCTTCATCCTCGCAAAGGTAGGAAACGAGAACGTCGGCCCCTTCGCGCGCGAAGGCAATTGCTACCGCACGGCCGATACCGCTGTCGCCGCCGGTAATTATCGCGGCCTTCCCGTGAAGTCGCCCGTGACCGCGGTAGCTTTCTTCGCCATGATCGGGCACCGGAGCCATCTGAGCGGTTTTGCCGGGGACTTGCTGTTGTTGTTCCGGAAACGGGGGCTTGGCTGCGTCGGCAACGGCTGTATCGGTCATCACGCTCTCCAGTATTGGGCTCCTCCCGAGAACGAATGCTCCGGCGCGTAGTTCCTTAAAAACAACCGGTTGATAAATGTTAGCGCGCGCGCAAGCTCACCGGACCGGCGGCGGCTTGCCGCGCGGTCGGGCTCTACAGCATGGCGCTGCCAGCGCGAATTTTCAGGTCATCCAGGGTCCGGTAATCGCGAGTGTCGCTGTGGGACTATAGGAATTGACGAACAGGATTTTTCCGTCGGGCGAGAAACATGCACCTGCCGGTTCTGTTTGCTCCCGCAGCAACGCCAGCGGATAAGCTACCCCTTGCGGGGTGATGCCGCGCAGGTGATTGGATACGGTATCGGTGTATTGATCCTCGCACACGATCAGATGGCCGTTCGCCGCAACCGTCAGATTGTCGCCATAGTTAAATTGATCGGGCGAGGTCGATTCGAAAAACAGGGTGAGCGCATCGGGACCGCCGTTCTTGCCGGGCCGCAGGCGAAACACCTGCCCAAGCTTGGCAGCGCCGCCGTTGGTGCAGCAGAAATACAGCTCGCCGTCGCCCATGTGGATGCCTTCGCCCCGCGCAAATAGCACCGCACCTTCGGCCGCGCCGCGCTTACGCAAATCATCCTCGGGTGCTTCGACATCGTCGAGGTCGATCCAGCGGACCGGATGCAGATCGCCGACTTTCATCGTCGCACTATCCCAATTGCGGCTGTCGGTGGTGCCGTCTGTCAGCGCCAGCGCCTGCAGTTTGCCGCCTTCGGCCAGTTTGCCAGGAACCTTGGGAACAAAGCGGTACAGCAGGCTGTCGCCGCGATCCTCGGTTTCATAGACATGGCCGGTGGCGGGATCGACAGCCGCGGCTTCGTGGTTGAAGCGGCCGAGCGCCTTCAGCGGTGCGGGGTTCACCAACTCGCCGGCATTGGCGGGAACTTCGAACACCCAGCCGTGGCTCTTCCCGTTCCGGTCGGATGCAGGAATGACCGCTTCCTCGCAGGTCAGCCAGCTGCCCCAGGGAGTAACACCGCCCGCGCAATTGCGGATTGTTCCGGCGAGCGAGCGGTATTCCTGTTCCACCTTGAGGGTGGCCGCATCCAGCACCAGCGTGGTGGTACCGCCGGCCATCACCTTGCCGTCCAAGGTGTCGTATCCGAAAGGTATCGCCCCGCCCGGATCGTTGTCCGGCATCAATTCGTGGTTCCGCACCAGCGCCAGCTTGCCGCCGCCCAAATCGAAGCAGCCCATGCCGTCAGCACGGTCCGGCACCGTCAGCCCGTCCGCCATCCTGTCGCCCAGTTTTGAGATCACCCGGTAGGAAAACCCCTGCGGCAAATCGAGCAGGCCCGCAGGATCGGCAACCAGGGGGCCATAGCCGCCGCCTGCGAATGAACGCCCGATGGACCGGGAACGGGCTTCGCAACCGCTTGCCAGCAAGGCGGCAAAGGCGGTGCCGGTAGCGGTCAAGAAACGGCGGCGATCGGTGGCGGTAATCTGGTTCAAGAAACGACTCCGGCAGGTAGGGGGCCCTGTGCTTCCCTACACCAGCTGTATGTACGCACAATGACAGTGGGGAGCTAGCTACCTGACTTCCAAAACCTCGCCGCGCTCCTTGGATATCCCGGAGCGGACCTGCAAAAGGATGGTAATTCCGGCACTTTCCGCGGCTTCATTCGTAGAAACGATATTGCCGCGCGGTGCGTGCGCGCTGTGCACCGTGGCTACTTCGAACAGGAGAGTTGCTGATGGATTCACCAACGCGGCCGGTCCGGCCCTTTATCAACCCGCTGCACGGTATCTTCCTTGCGTTTCCGGTAGCACTCTATCCGGCTGCGCTGCTGTCCGACGTTACCTATCTCAACACCGCGGTGATCCAGTGGGCGAATTTTTCGTCATGGTTGCTGGTCGGGGCGAATTTCTTTGCCGCGCTGGTGCTGGTCTGGGCAGTGATCAGCCTGTTCGCGGGACGGGCGCGCCATGCGCGGGGCCGCGGCATTCTGTATCTGGTCATCATCGCGATCATGTTCGCAGTGGGCTTTCTGAACTCTCTCCAGCACGCGCGGGACGGGTGGCATTCGGTCGGCACGTTCGGGCTGGCGATGTCGATTGTCTGTTCGCTTCTGGCGTTGGTGGCGGCGTTCATCGCTTACGGTTCGACTTATCATGGGGAGACACGGTGATGAGACGCTTGCTCTATTCAATTGCGCCGCTCGCCTTCGCGCTCACCGCTTGTCAGGCGGACAGCGACCCCGACATCGAACAGGTCGGCCCGCGCCCGGAGCTGCCTGCGCAGAACGATGTGCTGCTGCCCGCGATGACCATTCCGACGCCCGCTGGATGGGGCGGTGAACTTCCGACCGTCCCCGCCGGTTTTACGGTGACCCCGCTCGCGGAGAACCTGAAGATTCCGCGCCAGCTGCTGATCCTTCCGAACGGCGACCTCCTGGTTGCCGAAGGGTCGGGCGGAAACGCGCCATCCGTCCGGCCCAAGGACATAATCGCCGGTCTGATCAAGAAGCGCGGAAAGAGCTCGGTCAAAGGGGGTGACCGGATCACCCTGCTTCGCGACAGCGACGGCGATGGACAAACCGATCTGCAAACCACGTTCATCGATGGGTTGGACGCACCCTACGGTTTAGCCTTTGTCGACGGCACGCTTTATGTCGCCAATCAGGACAATCTGGTCAGCTTTGCCTATACCGAAGGCGCGACCAGCATCGACGGACCTGGAACAGAACTCACCAAATTGCCCGCGGTGATCAACCACCACTGGACCAAGGCGATGACGGCCAGCCCGGACGGCTCGAAGCTGTATGTCGGCATCGGATCCAACAGCAATGTCGGTGAGCGCGGCATGGATGTGGAGGAAAACCGCGCCGTGATCTGGGAGATAGACCGCGAGACAGGGGCAAGCCGAATCTTCGCTTCCGGCCTACGCAATCCCACGGCTCTCGATTTCAACCCTTCGACCGGGCAGCTCTGGAGCGTGGTCAACGAACGCGACGAACTCGGTCCGCAGCTGGTGCCCGATTACCTGACCTCTGTGCGCGAGGGCGGCTTCTACGGGTGGCCCTATAGCTACTACGGCCGCAATATCGATCCGCGCATCCGCCCGCAGCGTCCCGATCTGGTGAAGAAAGCCCTGGTCCCGGATTATGCGCTCGGCTCGCACGTGGCGGCGCTCGGTCTCGACTTCGCCGAAGGCGGCGGACTTGGCGGCGAATTTGCCGAGGGCGCGTTCGTCGGGCAGCATGGCAGCTGGAACCGCAGCGATCCGTCCGGCTACAAGGTCGTGTTCGTCCCCTTCACCAATGGCCGCCCGTCGGGCAAGCCGATCGATCTGGTCACCGGGTTCCTGAAGGACGGACATGCCCGCGGCCGACCGGTCGGGGTAGCGTTTGACCCCCGTCGGGGCGCGCTGTTCGTGGCCGATGACGTCTCCAACACGGTCTGGAGGGTTGCTCCGACAGCTTCGGCTCGATCGCCGGCCGGATCGGAATGACCGCGGCTAACCAAGCCTGTATTGCGGAACGCCATGGTCACCGTGCGGTATAAGGCACAAAATCGCTGACGTTGTTTGATTTTCTGCTTGCCCGTCAGTGGCGGCAAGGTGCCTCAGAGAGCTACGGAGACGTTTATGAGAGCGTCGGCCCTGCGAACCGACACGCTGGTTGCCGGGCCAAGCGACTGTACATCGAGATCCAGGCTTTCCGCGCCGCACATCAATCCGTCGAGCGACAGCTTTGAGAGGAAGCACGGCAGCTGGGGCGTGTCGAAATGGACATCGCGCGGCGCGCAGACCGACATGCCGAGCATGGACTGGGTCAGGTAGAGCGGCGCTGCACTGGACCATGCCTGCGGCGCACAGGCGACCGGGTACAGCGTAGGCCCCCGCCCCCACTTGCGGCCGAAACCGCAGAACAGTTCGGGAAACCGCTGTTGTTCGAAGTAGAACGATGCGTCGAACAGCGCTGTGAACACCTTGTCTACAGCACCTTGCAGTCCGTAACGGGAAAATCCCGACGCGATCAGCGCATTGTCATGCGGCCAGATCGAGCCATTGTGATAGCTCATCGGATTGTACCGCTCCTCGTCACGGGAAAGCGTCCGGATGCCCCAGCCTGAAAAGCAGTCGGGCCTGAGCAGGCGGTCGGCCACAGCCTCTGCGTGTTCCTGACTGGCAATGCCCGTCAGCAGCGCATGGCCGGCGTTGGACGAAATGACCCGGCAGGCGTTCTTGTCGCCATCGAGCGCAAGCACGTAGCAACCAAGATCGCTGTCGAAGAACGATTCCGCGAAGCGGCGCTTCAGATCCTCCGCCTTTTCCAGCCATTCGCAGGCAGCATTCCCTTCACCGCGGGCGCGCGACAGTTCGTGCATTGCGCGCCAGGCGCCGTAGACATAGGCCTGCATCTCCACGAGTGCGATCGGCCCTTCGGCCAGCCTTCCGTCGCGATGCGAGATCGCATCGTGGCTGTCTTTCCAACCCTGGTTGCGCAGCCCACCCTGATTTCGGCGTCCGTATTCGAAGAAGCCGTCGCCGTCGCGATCACCTGAATCCTCGATCCATCCTGCGGCGGCTTGAATGTTGGGCCACAGGCGATCGATGGTCTCATTGTCTTGCGTCCGCCGAAAATACTCGCCAGCCAGGAACAGGAACAGGGGCGTGGAATCGACACTGCCGTAATATTTGCGAAAAGGCACCTCACCCGTATTTGCCATTTCGCCGCAGCGGATTTCGTGAAGGATCTTGCCCGGTTCCGCGTCAGCTTCGGGATCGTCGGTCAGCGCCTGCAATTCACCAAGCCGAAGCAAGGTGCCCCGCGCCAGGGAAGGATCGTACCACAGCATCTGGAGCGCCGTGATCAGGGAATCCCGGCCGAAAAGCGTACAATACCAGGGGATACCGGCATAGGCGACGGGCCCTTGCGGCGATTCCGTGGTCAGCGTGGTAACATCGGCGATCGCGCGCGAAGTCATCTCGTCGAATGCACTGCTGGATGATCGGATAAGTGGCCGACGATCCAGCGCCTTGCGTCTGCCCGCCCGCAACGCGCGGTACGATTCCAGATAGGCCCGTGTCGGATTCGTGGCTGCGCTCCCGTCCAGAGCAATACGGGTATAGAATACCTTGCGCTCACCGGGGGCAAGGGTCACGTCGAAGCGCACCTTCTGGGACGACAGGTAATCGGGGGCAGGTTCAAAAATTATCGAGGAGCGCCGTTCGATTTCGTCGAGCCCGGTATAGAAATAGTCGATCGTGCTTTCACCGGTGACCGGCTGGGCCATCTCGCCGCGTCTTTTGCGCGTGTCACCGCGCACTTCGAACATATCCCGAAAATCCGTTCCGAGCGTGTACTCGAAACTGAAGCTGACGGCGCTCTCGTCGAAATTGCGCACAGATAGACGTTCGTATGCGCTGCCGTGGTACAGGAACAGGGTCCGGCCGAAATGAAGTACTTCGTTACGGACGCGATCGCCCTGCCGGTTTGTCAGGCGGGCGTTGGTCAGATCCGAAATCATCGCGTCGACACGGTCGTCAACTGCCGAGCCCAGAAGCATCGGATAGGTTCCGCATATCGTCAGCCGCCAGAAGCACAGGTGGCGGGTGTCGCGAAAATAGATCCCCTCCGGCGCGCATTCGCTGGCAACGATATCGCCATGCGGGTCCAACAAGGCGAAAGCATCGCCATGTTTGACCGCGCGCAGATCGCGGTCCTGGATCGAACTTGCGGGCTGCACCTGATGCAGGGCGCTCGCGGGTTCTACGTCATCTGTGGGCATACTGCCGATCCTGTTCCTGCTCCGTGATGGGTTGCTTCAAGGTTCCAGAGGCCAGCGGCTCAACAGCGACGAGCGGCGCAATTGATGCCAAACCTCCAGGCAGCGGGCAGCCGGTCATCCGCGGCGCAATTCTTCAGTTTCGGCGATCAGCTGATCGTAAATCCGCAAATAATCCTTTGCCATCCGCCCGACTGTGAAACGCGCGTCAAAGCGGGAGCGGACCTTGGCACGGTCGAACGCCAGTACCTCGGAAACTGCGGCTATCGCTTCGTCCATACTGCCCACAATGCGCCCGCTCACGCCGTCCTCCACGACTTCGGGCACCGACCCGTTCTTCCATGCAATGACCGGCGTTCCGCATGACATCGCCTCGATCATGACGAGGCCGAACGGCTCCGGCCAGTCGATCGGAAACAGCAGCGCCGCAGCGTTGCCGAGCAGATCGGACTTCTGCCGCTCGTCGATTTCCCCGATATATTCGACGCAACCATGCGCATCAACCATCGGCCGGATCTGATCGTTCCAATACGCCTCGTCCACCTTGTCGATCTTGGCAGCGATCTTGAGCGGCATACCGGCCTTTACCGCGATCTCGATCGCCCGGTCGGGCCGCTTTTCGGGAGATATACGGCCCAGGAACACCAGGTAATCGCCACTTGCGGGATTGAACGGAAGCAACTGCGGCGGCAAACCATGATACACGGTGTCCACCCAATTGACTGGCGGTAAAGGTTTTCGCTGATAGTCCGAGATGGAGACCAGCGGCACTTGCGAGAATGCCCGGTAGCAACCAAAAATATCCGGGATGTCCAGGCGCCCGTGCAACGTGGTCAGCGTCGGCGTGTTCCAGTGGATGACCGCCGGGTAGTGGACCAGATCGATGTGGAAATGCACGATATCGAATTCATCCAACCGGCGGCGTATGCCTTCGACCATCGCAAGGTGATGCGGCACCAGATTGATAGCACCATCGATCAGGCGCAATGCTTGCTGCACACATGGAACAAGTTCGGCACGTGTCGTGGAGTCGCCAGACGCAAACAACGTGACGTGATGTCCCTGGCGGACAAGTTCTTCAGTAAGGAAATGAACGATCCGTTCCGTTCCCCCATAGAGTTTGGGCGGGCAGCTTTCCGCCAGAGGAGCAACCTGAGCGATGCGCAGAACGGGTTTGATTTGCTCCTTCTGCCGAGACGTCGGCTTTTCGTTACCAGGCGCTAACTGCCCGTCATTGCTGTTCATCGCGATTGTTCCCGAGACGATGCAGGCGATTGGCCGCAGGATTTTTGGCGGCGGTGAGCAGGGGTTCTATGACCATAACTCCCTGCCGAGCCGCCGGTATTGCTATTACCGACCACTGGCCAAAGGGTTCCGCGGCAATTAGCCGCGAATTTACGTAGGAATCTACCGGAATGTCAGGCCGGGATAACCGAGTTACAGTGGTCCAGCATTCTGCCCAGATTCATCCTGCGCGCCGGAACGGGCGCTTGACCCGGCAGCCGCCCGGCCCAGGGCCCACACCATGCCGGCGGAGAAGATTGCGCCTTCAAAGCCCGCTGTCACGGCCCTGCCAACCGGGCCCAGCCCATCCTCTCCAAACATCTGGCCAATCGCGTCGAGACGGTAGCGCGACGTGGGAAACGCGCTGACCAGTTCCTGCAGGCTGCCTGCCATCATCCGTCCATCGACCAGCGTTATCAGGATTCCAGCGCATAGCCCCAGCAGTCCTGCGAGCGCCAAACGGTGGAACACCGCCCTGCCGGTGTACAGCGTCGCCAGTCCTATCGCTGCGCCCAGAACAAGCCCCTCCAACGCGCCCGCGAAAGCACCCGGAGCGCGGCCGAACAGCAGCCGGAAGAGGTCGTTCCCAAGCAAATTGGCGAAGGCACCCACGGCCATTCCGCCCAGCGATCCGCCGATCACTGTCCACCAGGCGTTCGGCGACGGGATAAAGCGGGAGGCGGCCAGACCTGCGGAGATGCCTGCGCCTGCCACGCCAGCGGAAAGCGTCGATACCACGATCAGAACGAGCAATATGGACACCGCGCTGCCGCTGCCGTCAGACGGCTGAGCAGCGCCGATAAAGCCGTAGAGCAGCCCCACCAGCGCACCCGCAGTGATCGCACCGCCGCAACCCGCAAGGGTCATCCGGGCAAACGCCGAATGTGGCGCTTCGGTATTGCGGGTGGCGGCCTGTGCGGCCTGCCCGTCGCTTTCCTCGACCGCTCTGGCCGACCACTCGACCGGGGCGATGAAGCGGTATCCGTGTTTGGGAACCGTCTCGATGAATTGCGGAGAGGCCGCGCTGTCCCCCAGCGCCCGCCGCAGCGTGCGGATGGCCTGAGTCAGCGCTTCGTCGGTAACCGGAATGCCGCGCCACACCTCGTCCATGAATCGGTCCTTGGCAACGAGCTTTCCTTCAGCCGCAACCAGCAGGATCAGAGCATCCAGATACCGCGCGTTAAGATCGACCGTCTGCCCGCCGCGCGAAAGCCGGCGATCGGCCAGATCGAGCTGATAGGGGCCGAAACGCACGAGAGATTGGCTCATTTCAGCAATTGCTCACTTTTGCCTCATGCCGCTCACCCCTTTGTTGGGGCAGTGATGGGGCGTAATCACACATGAGGCAAGACAATGAACAAGAACACCGCAACACCCGCTCGCTCGCTGCTCAATCCCTGGCGGATCTTGGGTTGGGGCACAATCGCCGGACTGGTCGCGCTGCCGGCAATCGCCATGCAGTTCACCAGCGAGGTGAACTGGACCGGCGAAGATTTCCTCTTCGCGATAGTGATGCTCGGCGGCGTCGGGCTGGCGTTCGAGATGGCGGTCCGCGCCAGTGGTAGCTGGGCCTATCGCAGCGGCGCGGCTGTCGCCCTGGGGGCCGGGCTGGTCATGCTGTGGATCAACGGCGCGGTAGGCATCGTGGGCAACGAAGGTCGCCTGATCAATCTCTGGTTCGACCTCATCCCCCTGCTGGCACTGTTTGGCGCGATTGGCGCGCGGTTTCGGGCGCGCGGCATGGCAGCGGCAATGACCGCCACCGCCGCCGCCCAGATGATGGTCGGACTGATCATTCATCTTCAGGGCGAAATTGCCTGGGTCTTTGTCGTGGTCTGGACCGCGGGCTGGCTTCTGTCTGCCTGGCTGTTCCGCAAGGCAGCGCGGCAGGCTGAATCCGAATAGATGGTAGGCTCGGCTTTTCGGGAGCAGGCTGTCGCGGGACTGGTGTTTCATCGAACCCGTCCTAATTCGCATTTGTGAAAAGTTTCCTGTAGGCGGCATTCCAGATCAGGCCGTGTCGGTCGGCTCCAATGAAAGATTGCCGTGAGCGAGACGCCAACTACCCTCAAGCCGATTCACCGGATCCAGGAGAATGTGCTGGCCCGTTCGGAGCGCCGGCTGCTGAACTGGATTTGCAAACGGCTGCCGCGATGGGTCACGCCCGATATGCTGACGTTCATCGGCATCGCCGGGGCCGTGCTGATCTTCCTCGGCTATGTGTTCAGCAATATTGCCGAGGAATGGCTGTGGTTGGCGATTGCAGGATATGCTGTGCAGTGGTTCGGCGACAGCACCGACGGCAGCCTCGCCCGGTTTCGGAAGATAGAGCGCCCTCGGTACGGCTATTTCCTCGATCACAGCTGCGACGGACTGGCGACCACCATGCTGGTCGTCGGTATCGGGCTCAGTCCTTATGTGACGCTCGAATTCGCGCTGGTCGCGCTGGCAGGATATCTGCTGCTATCGATCCATGCGTTCCTGTCCGTGCGGGTGATTGGCGAACTTAAGCTGTCCTATCTCAACGCCGGACCGACGGAACTGCGCTTCATCCTGATCGGCCTTACGCTGGCGATGATGGCGTTCGGTCACGGCCCGGGATTGTTCGGAGACTTCTCCGGCTTCGACATTTTTGTCGGTATTGTCGGAGCGATCCTGATCGTGCTCTTCATCTCCCAGACGGCAGTCGTGTCGCGCCGCCTGGCGAAAGAGGAACCTGCGCGCAACGAGGAATGGCGGAATCGGCCCTGACACCCGGGGGGGATGCGCTCAAGCTGCAACAGTTTGCCGACGCTGAGTGGCACCGACTCCGATCAGCCCTCTTTCCGTTCTGCGCGCCCCTGACCGGACCGCTTTCGATCGCCCCCGTTCGGAGTGTTCTTTTCCGGATTGCGCTGTTCCGGCGGATAATCCTCCGGCGAAACCACGGACTGGTTGCGGATTGAATTGGCCAGTTGACTGTTCTGGCTAAGATTGTCGGTGGCTGGAAGGTCGGCTTCTTCCTATCCTTTTTCGACATATCCTGTTCCTTTTCATGCCGCCTCGACCGAATGCGCCAGCAACTGCAATCCGGTTTGCAGCGCATCGGTCCTGATGCGGTCGCGGCCGCTGGGGCCGAAATGCTCTTCCCGATGCACAGTCATCTGCGAGTCTCTGGCCACTGCAAAATGCACCAGACCCTCCTCGTCACCTGCCCCGCCCGGTCCGGCAAAGCCCGTTATGGAAAGGGCCGCCTGGGCTTTGCATCTCTCGAGCGCCTTTTCCGCCATTTCAATCGCCACGGGCTTGCTGACAGCTCCGTGAATCTCAAGCAGTTCCGGCGAAATCCCCAGCAGGCGTGACTTGGCCGAGTCCGAATAGACGACAAAGCCGCATTCGAAACAGTGGCTTACGCCCGGAACGTCCGTCAGAATTGTGGACAGAAGACCGCCGGTACAGCTCTCGGCGGTCGCTATGTTCAGGCCCTTCCGGTCCGCAGTTTCGAGCAATCGTGCGGCGAGCTGTCGAGCCTCGCGCGTGAGGATAGCGTTGATGTCAGACGGCGCGCTGTACATGTCCTTCGGTGCCTGCATAGGTGGAACGCCAAACCATATTACTGGCGGGTCATCGGCTGGTCCTGCTGCATTTGCTGTTTGGCTCGGTCAACCGCACCATCCTTCTTTTGCCGCAGCTCTTCGCCGACTTCCCGCGCCTTGCTTCGGCGCTGTCTCTACGGACGCTCTCACCGCCGTGTTCCGCTCCACTTCCGATCGACTGCACCATGATAATCTCCTTCCAGATCGCATCACTGGAAGGCATGGCCGATTGGAAAGTTCCCTGAATTACAATGGACTAACAAAGGTTATGCGTCTTCGTGCAATTGGAAGAGTAGCCTCAGCGAAAACATCCATCACAAACAGCGGCCGGATCATTCGGGGGAGGAGTTCAAGAGCGGGAACGGGCTGGCGAGACTTGGTTCGGGCATCACCCTGCCCTGTTGATCCGACGACGTCCGCTACCTCGGTGCATTTGCTTTGACAGAGAGCCCAGCAATCATGTCATCGCACAGCATCATCAGCATTAAGAAGATGCAACAGCCCTTGTGTGAACCCCCTCGGCGCAACCGAGAGATGATCTTCCGCTGCCAGCACCTCGTCTCTCAAGTCGAGCCCGGGATATCCCCGCTCTCGCAGCATCGCGGCAAAGTCCGCATTGTCGCGGACCATGTCTACCTCCTGATTATATCGCCGGTCACCTTGCCGCAATTCTTCGAATTCACCGACATACATGTAGACGTCTGCATCAAGGTCCTTGTGCTGCTCAAGAAGCGCGGGTGTCTGTTTGAGCAGGTAGCGCTGGTCGAACCAGAATGATGGGCTGCCAAGCAAATAACCGCTGAACATTTGGGGCCGAGTGAGAAGGATCTGCGCCCCAAGTAGGCCGCCATAGGAATGACCGACATAAATGCGCTTCTTCGGCATGGTCCGGTAGCGCTGTTCCACGAAGGGAAACACCGCGTCCTGCAGATAGTCGCGGTACTGGAGGGACTGTCCGTGTTCGGCGCCGGCTGGGGCATCGCTTACGCCCTTTGGCGTGGGCGTGTAGTCACGACGGCGGCTGGCCATCGAATCCTCCCCCTTTCCATACGAGAGGCCGACCACAATGAATTCCTGCAGGCGCGGTCCCTCACCGTTCATCCGCCGGCCGATCGAACGCAGCATCGCAAAGCCATAGTCCGCATCCGTGACATAGACCACCGGATAGCGCCGCTGCGGGTTTTCGGCGTAGCTCGCGGGCAATCCAACAAATACCTGATAAGGGATCCCGCGTGCTGCATCAGGCAAATCGTGCACTTCAGTGCCGGTTAGCTCGTATGGCAGGCCCTCCCCGCGTTGCACGGGCGATGCCCCGCTCTGTTGCGAAGCCACAACGCCGAAGCATGCCAGCAGGCCAAACGCCAGCACCGCCCCTACCTTCAACATTTTCATCGCTTAGCGGCCCCCCAGAACAGGATCATCACGTCGCGGTACTGAAGGCCACGGTGTCAACAAGAGGATGATCTCTGAAGCGTGCTAAAATGCCGATGAAGGGTTGCGAGGCGGCATCTGGTCAACACCGGACCCATCGACGACTATTTCGGATACCGGTTCGGCAACCTACCGGAAAAAGTTCGACGGAAGCACCTGTCCCAGCCGGGTTTCTGCGGACTGGATTCCGATCAGCGCGTAGTTCTCATTAGATCTCAGCTCACCGGCATCTTCGCGTCGAGCCGCTCGGACTCGACCATGCGTGTGCGCGGCACGATCGAGTCAGTCTGCAACCAACCGCCGGCTGGCTATATCCGGCTCATGTCGAGCCAGGAATTGTCACCCTTCCAGACTGCTTCGAAAGCCTGCTCTGCGGCTTGAGTCTCGCGCCTGTTGCCGAGCTTTCGTTCGGTTCGGGCAAGGCCGTATAGTGCGAGCGCACTGTTTGGGGCGGCGAACAAGGCCGCCTTGAAAGCCTGCCTCGCATCCTCATAGCGCCCGGCCTTGAAATAGGCAGCGCCCAGCGACTGGCTGACAGGGTAATACCAGAACGGGGGTTCGTTATACGGGATTTCCTTTTGCATCTCCGCTGCATTCGTGAAGTGTCGGATGGCTTCTGCAGTTCTCGACAATGCGAGTGCCCGCCTGCCTTTTGCGACCTCGCCAGCAAGACGGATGATCAGCGGCGCAGGAAAGCCGTTCGCTTCCATCTGCTTTACATCGGCAGATTCTATCAGGCGGCCCATTGCCGCAACTTCGGCATCGAAGGGCTTGCCATTGGATTCCGCGCTGAGCGCAACGGCCCTGGCGTAATGGCGCATGGCCTCGACGTAGCCGAGCGGGTGGGCGGTGCTGGTCAGTGCAAGGGTCGCTTGCGGCGATGCATATTGAGCATAGGCGAAATAGGGCGCGGCGTAGATCGACTGGACCCAGTACAGTTCCTTGCCTGTCTCGACATCGAGTATGCTTTCCAGCTTCGCCGTCTGGTTCACGATGGTGGCAACATCACCCATCGCCTGGGCCGAAGTCAGCAGGAAATGGACATTATGCGGGTAATAGCCGAACCGGACCAGGCCATCGTCGCCGACCTCTCGCAGGTATGCCTCGTCGGCGGCCACCGCTTCGATGTTGGCCTGCAACGAATCCTCGTACCGCCCAAGACGATAATAGATATGCGCTGGCATGTGCACGAGATGGGCCAGAGCCTTGGGGCCGCTTGCCCGCAGCCTGTCGGCCGCTGCTTCCGCCTTCTTCGGCTCCGGTAGCTCCAGCAGGTGAATGTAAAGGTGCGACGCCTGAGGGTGCGCCGGGTTCCGGGCCATCACCTTCTCGATGAGACCGACGGCCTCGGAAATGAGCGGCATCGCGCTTCCGTTCTCCGTCCAGTAATTCCAGGGGCTGGTGTTCATGGCGGCTTCCGCAGCGAGCACGGCGAGGTCATCGCTGGCCGGATGCCTTGCTGCGATCTCCAACATCGCTTGCGCATAGGCCCGGTCAAGCTGAGCGCGATCGGCATTCGCGGCGTTGGAATAACGCGCCGATTGGGCAGCAATCAGTTCCTTGGCGAACGGGCTTGCCTCGCTTGAAAGACGGCGGGCCTGCGCCAGTGCTTCAAGCGCGGCCTGATTCTGCTCGCCGCTCATGGCAGAGTTTATATTCGGACCATTGGCCATCGCCTCGCCCCACCAGCACTCGGCGCAAGCCGGTTCGATTTCACGGGCGCGCCTGAAGGAACGGATGGCGGCGAGATGGTTGAATCCATAGGCGAAGGCCAAGCCCTGATCGAAATATTTCCGGGCCTCTGGGTCCATCGCGCTCATCGGAAAGTCGGAGCGCCCAATGCTGGAATAAAGCCCGATTGAGCCGGAGCCCAAACCTTGTTCATTGGCCAAGGACCGGGCCAGTTGAAGGCGGGCGCCGAGAACCGCATTCGACCCGTCGAAAGCCCGGCAGGCTTTGCGCCCGGGGATTGTCGGATCAAGAGCCGCAAAGGCTTCAGGCGACAAAGCAGGATTCGGTGCCGTCGCGGACACGCCGCCACAGGTCAGGGCTGCAAAAACAACGGACGTCAATCTGAGTGAATTGCGCATTTCGTTTTCCTCCAGAATTCGAATGCGACCAGTTCAAAGGTATCAGATATTACGGTTGGCGACTAGTCGAGTGATGCCGGCTGGAAGTGCCATCCTGGTAAGGGTAATATCCTGTCGCGGAGCCCGTCTGGCCCTCGCCTGTGAATGGAAATTGCGCCGAAGCCTTGGGACTGGTCGAACCAGAGACATTCGCTGTGACGATGTGTCAGTGCGCAGCGAGATAGTCGATCAGAGCGGCACGCTCGGCAGGGTCACTTATTCCGAAGAAACCCATATCGTTTTCCGGCACAACCTCTTGCGGATTGGTCAGGAAAGCGTCCAGCGCCGCGCGCGTCCAGCGAGGCTGCCGCCGAGCATAGTTTCGCATCGCAAGCGAATACGGATAGCCCGGTTCAGCAGCGACTGCCCGGCCGACAATTTCGTTCAGCGAAGGACCTTGCGCTCCGACCTCTTGCTCATCCAGCGAGTGGCAGGCGTAGCACTTCTGGAATGCGCGCTCGCCTGAAACTGGCTGCGCTGCTCCGCTGGTTTGCGCGCTGATGACGGCAGGAGCGGCGAGCATGGCAATTGCGCCCGTCGCCAGCAGCAGGAACGCTGCGTCTTTCACTTGCCGACCGTCACCATCATCAGCCTGTCCGTGCCGGATTCGGGAAGATAGACTTGGTTCCCGCGACCCAATATCTGACGCACATTGGCGTTGGGTCCGCTGCCGGGAATGGTGGCGATCCAGCGCTCGCTCTCGGGATCGAAAACCAGAGTATTGTTGCTGGCGAAGTCCGTCACCCAGACATCGTCGCGCTCATCGACATAAACCGCATAGGCTTTGGGTTGCTCGCCCGGCAGGTCGAAGCTGGTCCATTGCTTACTGGACGGGCGGTAGCGGTAGAGCTTGCCACTGTTCCAGCCGCTGATCCAGAGATCACCTGCGGAATCGGCCCACACCCGGCGGAGGCCCGCCCCTTCGTGCGGCGGTTCTATCACTGTAACGCTGCCGGTTTTGCGACTGACCTGCGCGAGGTGGCTTCCGGCGAGCGACACATACCAGATCCCTCCATCGGGAGAAGCGTCGATGCCGTAAGGGCCGCGCCCTTCGGGATCCTTGAACACTTCCATCGCCCCGGACGAATCCACTTTCCCGTAAATGCCGTTCTGGCCGGTAAACCAGTGTACTCCGTCGGCGTCGAAAGCACCGGTGTTGAGATTGGTGTAACCATTTCCCTCCGGCAGCTTCCAGACATCGATCGCCTCGCTAGTGGGATCATAGCGAACGATCGCATTCTGCCCGCTATCGGTGATCCACGCCTTGCCATCAGGCCCGAGAACGACGCCGTGTGGTGCAGATTCCTCGCCGAGAGGCACTTGCCGGTAGGTCCAGTCACCCACGTCTATGATGCCAAGCGCGCCCTGCCCCTGCGCCGTGTACCAGATTTCGCCTGGCCGGCCGGGTGAGGCATCATGCGGGCGGGAGCCTTTGGGCAGTTGTAACACCCGCGTTTCATACGAATAATCGGGCGGAGGCGCCGGTTCGGCCGCGGCGGCGGTGGACGATAGCGCGAGGACAAGGCCGGCAATCAAGCGGTACATGGTTCTCTCCCAATTGGTGGTGCGCACCATACAAGATACGGGCGGCGGGGTGAAGATCGCTGACTTCAAAACTCGGCGCTCTTGAGGACTGAAGTCGCGCAAGCCTCAGGCGGTGAAATCGCCCTCCGGTGGCTAGCTGGAAGACCAGACTTCTCGAAATTGGCAGAACAGGCTATCAGTAGATGCAATGCGGACAGCCTTGATAAAACCAGGTTTCCTGAATCGGCGGCGCCCGCACCCTGCCGCTACGAATGGACGTTTTAGGGCTGCACTGCGGTGACCGGTTCCTTAAAGAGATTTGCAGAGGTCTCGCGGCTCATGGTGCGCCGGGATTTCGCCGGCCGCTTCAAGAACACCCATGTCGGAATGCTCTGGTCCGTCCTTAACCCTCTGCTTTTCCTTGCGGTATTCTATTTCATATTCAAGGTGGTGCTGGAAATTGCAGTCGACCGGTACGCCTCATTTGTCTTCACAGGAATCCTTGCCTGGGCATGGTGCCAGGCTTCGCTCACACAAGCGACGACCAGCATATCCTCGAACCCCGGACTGGTTAGCCAGCCGGGGTTTCCGGTCGCCTCACTGCCGCTCGTCGCCGCGCTTTCCAATTTGCTCAATCTCTGCATTTCCCTCCCGGTGCTGCTGCTGCTTCTCTTCCTGGAGGACGCACGGACTTCCGCAACCATCGTCATCCTGCCCATTATCGCCGCGGCGCAACTTCTGTTCATTCTCAGCATCGGCTATTTCGTCGCGGCATTGAATGTTCGATTCCGCGACGTGCAGTACGTTTTGCCGATACTTCTGCAACTCGGGTATTACGTCACGCCGATCTTCTACGATGTAGGCCGGATCGGACCTAAGTATGCCTGGGTATTGCAGCTCAACCCCATGTACTACATCCTGGATGGGTACCGAACGGTGTTAATCGAGGGACGAATGCCTGACCTCATGCCGATACTGGCCGTCGCCGCTGCATCAGCCATCCTGCTGCACTTCACGCTCCGGTATTTCGAGGACGCCCGCCGCCGCTTCCTTGAGGAGCTGTAATGAGCGGCTTTGTCCAGGTTGAAGGGCTGGGAAAGCAGTTCAGGAGCTACAGCGCCGCACCGACCCTGAAACAGGCGATGCTTCGCGGTTGGCGGCGCAAGCGCGAAGCCCGCAGGTTCTGGGCCCTGCGCGACGTAAGCTTCGAGGTGCAGAGCGGATCGATGCTCGCGGTGATCGGTCGGAACGGGTCGGGCAAGTCCACGCTGCTCAGATTGCTCGGCGGCGTTCTGCAACAGGATACAGGTTCCATCCGAACAGAAGGGCCGGTTAGCGGCCTTCTGGAATTGAACAGCGGAGTCCATCCGGACCTCACGGGCCGGGAAAATCTCTTGATCGGCGGCGTCGTGGCCGGGCTTTCGATCAGTGAAGTCCGCGCGCGGTTCGACGAGATCGTCGCATTCGCCGAATTGGAAGATTTCATCGACCACCCGGTCCGCACCTACAGCGCGGGCATGAAGCTTCGGCTCGGTTTCTCGGTTGCGTCGCATGCACGGTCAGGCGTTCTTCTCATCGACGAGGTGCTTGCGGTCGGGGATCTCGCCTTCCAGGCGAAATGCCTGCACCGCATCCAGTCCTTCAAGGAAGCAGGGGGAGCCATCGTGGTCGTCACCCACGACCTGAGCCAGGCGGCCAGCTGCGACCAGGCCCTGTGGCTGGATGGAGGTAAGCTTGCGGCGAAAGGCAATCCGCATCAGGTGGCAGGCGAATACCGCGCAGAGATGACGAAGCGGATGCACCAGCACACCCCGAATTCGGCGCCGGATCACCTGACTTCGACCGGCACTTTGCTGCAGGTGGGCGTCAACCGGTTCGGCTCGCTTGAAGTCGAAATCCTCGACGTCACGCTGCTGAGTGGTGGGCGTCCTGTCAATATCGTGGAATCCGGATCGGAACTCGCGATCGAGGTCCAATATGCCAGCTCCAAACCCGTTGATCCCCCCATTCTGGTCGTTTCGATCGGTACGGCGGATCAGGAGGATCTGCTCAATCTGGATACCGTGGCTGATGGGGTGATCCTGCCGGGCGGTGCAGGTACCCGGAAAGTGGCGCTGCAGTTGGATCGCCTGGATCTCGCTCCAGGCAATTATTACGTAAACGTCGGCCTATACAAGGACGACTGGGACCATACGCTGGATTTTCACTGGCATGCCTATCCGCTGACCGTTGTCGGGGATGTCGGGGGCAAAGGTGTGATGGCACCGCCCCGGCGGTGGCGGGTTGATTAGCGTCACCGCTTAATTGTTCGTCGGGAGCCCGGCGAGCGCGGCGTAGTCTGCCGAGGCGACCAGAAAACCTTCCCTGACGAGATTTTCGACGCCGGTGTAAAGGCGCGCAGCATCCCCCTTAAGTACCAGCTCGGGCGACCTGTCGAGTGCGGCCAGGTAGGCGGAATATTCGTCTGAGGTCAGATAGCCATATCGCCCACTCTCCACCGCTTCGGCAACTTTCGCATAGAAGCCGCTGGCGAATGGGAAGTGAAGAAGAACCGCGGAAAAATCGGCGATGCTGGCACCGCGGGCATGGTGCCACTCGACGAACGGCCGCAGCACGCCGTCCATGCGGAATAGCGACACCTTGGTAAGTCCGTTATGCGTTCCAAACACGGCGCGGCGAATCCCGCCGTGGTGCATTTGCAAGCGAGCGTCCGGCACGGGAAACCAATAAGGCGATTTGATGATGCTCGAGATGTCGTAATATCGAAAGCGGTGCTTCAACTCTTCATCGGAGTCATCTGCAGGCGCGTTCAGCGGTGCCTCGCCGAACATATCCAGCATCTGGCAGAGGACCGCGTTATACTTGCGCGCGTCCAGGTAAGCCAGCAGGCCTTGGAGCGGGAGGTGGGCCGAACCGGGATAGTCGAAGAGCTCGTCGACGTCGACGCAAAGGCACCATCTTCCGCTGCAAAAACGTTCGGCGAGATAGCGCTTCATTGTATTTTCGTAGGCCTGATACGGGGCATCGCTGCTGAGTAGCGTCACGTCGGCTTGACTCATGAGAATTTCGATCGTCGAATCCGTCGATCCATTATCGAGTACCACGAAATGGCGTACGCCAATGGCGCGGTGATGCGACAGGAAGCTCTGCAACCAAGGCTCTCCGTTGCGCACGACCGTAATGGCGGTGAGCGCGTCCGGTTCGAGGTGGAGGTGGGCGGGACCGTGCAGGTGTTTCACGCGCGATTTAAGGAAGAAACGTCGCAGACCGAACTGGACAAAATCCAGCTTGTCGAAACGATCCCTGGCGCGCCGCCACACTTGCCGAAGCCTCGTGAGCCGACCGCGCGCACCAGACCTAGAGGGCCTTTGCATCGAGACCTTCTCGCACGAACTCCGCCGATGATGATGGATCAAACGCGGAGGCACTACCCGCCGAGGCAGGGCACAGAAAAAGATCCCTGACGCCGCTTTCCCGTCTTCTCTGACGCGCCCTCCCGATCGCGCTCCGAATGAACCGTGGCAACGCCCTGATGGACGACCTCCGCTTCCGGCGCTCGGCGAGAATGTGGCGACAATTGGCCCATCGGCCGGCGGCAAATTCCCGCTGCAACAGCCAGTCGACATACATGTCGCGGCCTCGTCGCAAAGTACGCGCGAACTCCGGCCGCCGCCCGAGCACTTCGGATCTCACGGCAGCATCCGACCGCAGCATCTGAGCCACGTCGACCGACATGGCGGCGGGCGTCTGCCGGTACCCAACCAAATGATCCGCGACGACCAGGAACAGGTGCTGCTCGGCCATGCGGAGGAAAAGCTTCCAGTCCTCGCAGCCCTGCGCGCCGCGGCTGCGCAGAGACGGGTCATATCCCCCTGCTTCCAGAACGCAGGACTTGCGCATCAAGGCCGCGCTGCCATTTCCCACGAAATTTCCGAGGCACAGTGCCGCAAGCACATCACCCGTATGCGTCGGCATTTCACGCGTGTTCACGACCATTCCTTGCTGGTCGATTTGGGCGCTCCAACAATAGACCAGACCCACATCCGGGCCGGCGGACCGCAGCATCCGCAATTGCCGTTCGATCTTGGTCGGACGCCACACATCGTCCGCATCTACCGGAGCCACCAGCTCGCCCCGGGCCGCCGCGATGCCAGCGTTTCGAGCTGCGGCTACACCGCCATTGGCCTGACAGATCAGGCGAACCCGCGTATCCTCTTGCGCATGGAGAGCCACAATCGCAGTAGTCTGGTCGTGAGAGCCGTCGTCGACAACGATGATCTCGAGATCTTTGTGCGTTTGCTGACGGACGCTGCGCAGTGTCTCGTCGATGGTCTGCTCCGCATTTCGCGCCGGAATGATGACCGAAACGAACTCCGGGGCAAGCGCACCACCGGAAACACAAGCGGCTTGCGCGTCTGTCGATTTTCCTTGGCTGTCGCTCAAAGCGGTCTCCCGTGTGCGCTGGGACGCAGGAGGGTGCGCTTTCCCGACCTTGAATGAAAGCATGAAAACAACACATGCATAGCCATTCCCACCTTTGGTGCGCCGCCCGGGGAGAATTGCTTGTGGCGGCAAAATTAACTTACTATCCTGTTTAAAAGACACAAGTTTTGACTCGCTGTAAAGGTCGGCATCCTGCAAGCCGAAAGGTAAATTGTGGCCCGTCAGAAAAATCGCGTTTCGGTCATCATCCCGGCATACAATGCCGAACGGACCCTCGACGAGACACTTCTCAGCGCGCGGTCTCAGTCGCATCGGGGCTTGGAGATTATCGTCGTCGATGACGGGTCGGTTGATTCCACGGTCGAGATCGCGCAGCGCCACGCTGCGGAGGACCCACGGGTCCGCGTACTCCAACAAGGTAACGCGGGCGTCGCCGCTGCCCGCAACATGGGCATCGCGGCGGCGACGGGAGAATACATCGCGCCATTGGATGCGGATGACCTGTGGCATCCGCGGAAGATAGAATGGCAACTCGAGGTGTTTGCGCGAGAGGGCCCCGAGGTGGGCGTGGTCTACACATGGTATGCGTTGATTGACCATCGCTCCCGGATAGAGCGGCTCAGGACGCTGCCTATCTTCCAGGGCGATGTACTGGCCGATCTTGCGCATTTCAATTTCATCGGAAACGGAAGCTCCCCCCTGATCAGGGAGCATCTGTTCAAGGAATTGACCGGCTACGATACTACGCTTCGTGCCCGTGGCGGTGAAGGATGCGAAGATTGGAAGTTCTATTTCGAACTGGCCGAACGCTGCCATTTCGGGGTCATCCCAGCGCCCTTGACAGGTTACCGCGTCCATCCTGAAAACATGTCCAGCAACGGTCTGCAGATGCTCAAGTCACGTGATCTTGCGATTTCCGACCTGCTATTGCGCCACCCGGACCTGTCCGGCGAATTTCGCATAGGACGTAATCGCCTGAGCGGGTTCCTGCTGCATCGTGCGCTTCGGCGGCTCCGGGTAAGACAAGCCTTCGCGTTGGCCTCCTCGATCGCAGGTCATGATCTGTATTTCTTGTTTAAGACGGTCGGGTCGCTTCCCGTCTCTGTCGGCAGAACCGCGATGGGCCGACTTTTGCGGCATTACAGGAATGGCGGCCGACCGGCGACCTTTGCAGAAATGTGCGGCTCTGAATGATCGCCATGCCGCCAAGCATGGGGGGAGAATGGGAGCACTGCATCTTGTGAAAACTCACCTGCCATTTATAGCTGAGGCCATGAGCGCACTTTAAGGGGGAGAAGTAGGTGCTTGATCTGGTTACTTTAGTACTGGCGGCAACCCTAGCGGTGCCCGGACCGGCGGCGGAACCGGTTAGCGCAAATGTTCCGAGCGCGGCTTCCGTGAAGAAGGCGGAGAAGGCACCGGAAAAACTTCCGATCGAAACGTTCTCGACACTGCCTTTCATCGAAATGGCCCGGCTATCGCCGGATGGCACTCATATCGCTGGTTTGTTCGCTGTAGGCAATGAGCAGCAGATAGTGATCTCACCGCTTGGTTTCGACGCCGGCAAAGTCAAAACGGTGGGAATACCAGATGGTACCGAGATCAATAGCATCCGCTGGGTCAACGATGACAACATCTTGGTCGGCATCATTGGATTGGCACAGGTCCAAACCGACCAATGGTACATCACCCGCATGATAGCGATCAACCGCAAGACCGGGAACCTGACCAAGCTGCTGTGGAGGGAAGCCGCACAAAACGCAGCCGATGTCCTGTGGATGGCAACCGACGGCAGCCCCGACATTCTGGTTGCGGTACAAGAATCCATTTATTCAAGTGACGATGCGTTCTGGCCGACTGTTTATCGCCTGGATGTTGAAACCGGCAAGAAGCGGGTGGAAACCAAAGGCAAGCAGTACGTGATGGACTGGGGCGCTGATCAAAGCGGCAAGGTGCGGATCGGCGTCGGCTACAATGATCGGAACCAACAATCCCGACTGCTTTATGCCCAAGAGAATAGTCGTTCGTTTCGAATCGTGGACAGAGCGAACCTGGGAGAAGAAGAAGATCTGAATCTACCGTTTATGTTCATTCCTGGCACCGATAATGCACTCGTCATCAAGGGCAATGCACAGGGCAAGACAGCTGTAATCGAAAGAAACCTGCTTACAGATCTGGACATCCGAACGGTTTACGAGGCCCAGGATGATGACGTTGAGGGAGTGGTGCTGTCCTACGATGGATCGAAACTGCTCGGCATACGCCTTGGCGGGAAGGGCAAGGGAGTTGACTGGCTCGATCCCGATCTGAAAAAGGCACAAGAATATCTGGACCAGGCAGCTCCGATGGCAGAGGTCCGGATACAGAGTCTCAGCCATGACCAGAGCAAGATGCTCGTCCACATAGGGACATCGGATAATCCCGGCCTGATTTACTATTTCGATGCCAAAGAGCAGGCACTTGAAAAATTTGCTGCAGTAAATCAGGCGATTGAAGGTCGGCGTCTGGCTCGCGCCAAATATGTTCAGTACAAGGCTCGCGACGGACTCGAAATCGAAGGGGTGCTTACCCTGCCGAGGGGACGCGAGGCCAAAAACCTGCCCTTGGTGGTGATGCCGCATGGGGGGCCCTGGGCGCATGACAGTTTGACTTACGATTACTGGGCACAGTTTCTGGCCGACCGGGGCTACGCGGTGTTGCAGCCGAATTTCCGGGGATCGACCGGCTATGGCGACAACTTCCTCAAGATGGGGCAAGGTCAGCTGGGCTTTGCAATGCAGGACGATCTCACCGACGGGATCAAGTGGGCGGTAGGCGAGAATATCGCCGACCCCGCACGCGTCTGCATCGTCGGCGCATCCTATGGCGGTTATGCCGCGATGTGGGGCATTGCAAAAGACCCCGACCTCTATCGCTGTGCGATCGCAATCTCAGGGGTGTCCGCCCTTCGAAAGGAAGTAAACGATTTCGGCGGCAGCATTCGCGAAAATCTCTACAAGGGTCACTGGATTAAAATGACCCCTGATTTCAACGCCGTTTCCCCGCTCTATGCTGTCGATCGGATCAAGGCTCCCTTGCTTCTCATCCATGGAGTGAAGGACGTCACGGTCGATCACAGACAATCGGTTTTGATGCACAAGGCGATGCTGAAGGCCGGAAAATCAAGCGAGTTTGTTTCTCTGGAGAAGGCCGATCACTATTTTAGCCGCGGTGCTGACAGGTTGACTCTCTTGCAGTCCATGGAAGCATTTCTTGCCAAGCATAACCCGGCAGACTGAGACAATGCGTTAAAGGCCACCTGATGCCGGTCGGTTACGGCCAAGGGCGGCCGCGCAGCCAGCGTCCTGGGATTGGGCCTCCAAGGATCGTATTGCCCTGCCCGTATTCGAGGCCTCTACACTTCGTTTAAGACGATTGACCAAGAACAATTATGCCGCGAGCTGCGCTACTTTCTGAAACCTTTTCGAGTTCCCGATCCCGGCCAACGTCACACTGCCGAGATCCATTGCAGGGCTGAACAGGAATCCTTGCCCCAGTCCGCATCCCATCTGCTGGAGCAATTGCAGCTGTTCATCGGTTTCAATGCCTTCCGCAATAATTTGAATACCCATGTTCTTGGCCATTGCGATGAGCGCGTGAACGATCGTCCGAGCCTGCCAATCTCCTGTCATCGCTTGAACAAAACTCTTGTCGATCTTTACCTTGTCGATCGGAAAATCCCTGAGGTGTGACAGCGATGAAAAGCCGGTGCCGAAATCATCGAGGGCTATACCTACCCCCGCGTCGTGAAGCTGGGTCAGGACGTTCCGAACCGTTCCCTTGTCGTTCACCAACAACATTGTTTCCGTTATCTCCAAGGTGACCATCTGGGCAGGAACACCGGCCTCCGACAGCGACGCGAGCAACTTCTCGGCAAATCCTCGGCTCAGCAGGTCGGCCTCTGCCACGTTTACGCTGACAAAGCTTAAGCCGGGTCGAGCGGCCTGCAGCGTACCTATCTCAGCAAAGAGTGAGCGCAGCATGCGTTTGGTGATCTCCCGCGAAAGAATAGGATCCAGGATAGCTGAAATCACTTCCGTCGCGGTCAGTCTTCCGCCTGCACGAGTGTTGAGCCGCATCAGACTCTCGAAGCCCACAACCCTGCCATCTGCGAGGTCTACGATCGGCTGGTAGGCAGCAAATACGCGTTCTTCGTCCAACGCAGCGCGGACTTCAGCAATCGCCCACTGTCGCGCCTTGTTGCAATTTTCCAGAGCAAGGCTGTAGTAATGAATTGCACTCCGTTGGCGCTTTTTTCCCTCGTAGAGGGCAAGATCCGCCCTTCGAATCAACTCTCTTGCGGACATGCCATCTTCGAACCACGCGACGCCGGCCGTGCCGCTCAACTGCAGCTTCTGTCCAGAGATGGCTACCTGACCTTTAATGGACGCCAGCACCGCTTCTGTGAGCGAGGTGACTTCCATCGGCGAGGAGCCCGGCGGCGGCAGGAGCGCGAACTCATCACCACCCCATCGCGCGAGAACTGTATCCTCACCAAGGACCTTCAGCACACGCGCGCTGAGTTCTTCCAGTACAACATCGCCGACAACGTGGCCGAAGGTATCGTTGACATCCTTGAAGCCGTCCAAATCGAGAAGCACCAGCGACACCTTCTGCTTTGTCCGGCGATGTTCCTGAATCTTCTCTTGCAAAGATCTGTCAAAGGCGTGTCTGTTGTAGATGCCGGTAAGACTGTCGTAATCAGCGGCTCGCTTGAGGGCGAGAATGGCATGGTGGGCATCGGAGATGTCTCGGACCACACCGACAACCCGCGGAGAGCTGTTTTCGTTACCTTCCAGTCTCTCGCCGACGCAACGGATGCGCCTGACACATCCGTCAGCTGTGAAAAGGTCGGCCTCATATTCGAAAGGTGCACCAGTTATCGCTGCATCGCGAATTGCTTGATTGATGCGGGGGCGGTCCTCCTCCGCATAAAATCCTAACGCCCGCTTCGTATCGATTGGCTCGCCCGCTGCGAGCCCGGAGAGAGCATACATCTGATCTGAGAATTGCAGCGTGCGAGACTTCAGTCCCAGCTCCCATGCCCCAATGCCGCCGATCTTCTCGGCTTGTTTCAACAATTGGCTGCTTTTTTTGAGTGCGAGAGTTTCTCTCCGCAACAGCTTATTGAGCTTGGCGGATTCAAGAAACTCGCCCTGAGCACGGATGAGGTCTTCGGCGGTTCTTGCGAGGCACTCAAGCCGGGCGAGATCTTTCGGACCGAACTTGCGGGGACGATTATCAGCGACACATAGTGCCCCAATAAAGTGCCCTTCGGGAGAACGGATGGGATGGCCCAGGTAGGAGCGGATGTGTGGCTCCCCTGTGACCAGAGGATTGTTCGCGAAGCGAACGTCAGCCAATGCGTCTTCCACCATCAAGGGCTCGCCGCCAGCAATCGCATGGTGGCAAAACGATTCTTCGCGCGGAATCTCCCTGAGCTCAACGCCAAAGGATGAAAGCAACCACTGTCGGTCCTTATCCAGCAGGGAGACCTGAGCGAAAGGGGTTGAAAACAGGTCGGCACAGTGGCGTGTGATGCGATCGATGCCTGCGTGTGTTGGCGTGTCGAGCAGTTTCAACTTACGTAGGACAGCAACTCGTCTGACCTCGTCTTTTTCAGTCGGAAGCATTGTATATTCTCTCTTTTCCCGAAGAGAGGTACAACGCCTGTGTGAGATTTGGGTTAGCTGTGAACTGTGGCAAATACGCAAAACTGAGACAGGGTCATTCGGCTCCACTTTGTCACCGATACGATCTGCTTGAACCAGCAGCGTCATTCTCATGGGTAGAAAAGGGCACTCAGTTTGTGTGGCTATGCTCAGGCGGAGCGAAAAGGATCAGTTCAACGCGTTCGGATCCCTCGACATAGGCATCGTGACCCGGCGGTATTTCGAAAAAGTCACCCGGGCTGATGCTGGTCACCTGATCGGCTTCAATCATGCGGACGATCAACTTTCCACTGATGCAGTAGCCGGTGTGATGCATAGGACAGCTGTCTGGAAAGCCCAGCAGCGGCTTCTCGTCCTTCTCCCAGGTCCATCCCGGTTCGAAGATGGCGTGCATTCCCGTGTTGCCGTGAGCCATTTTGACAATCGAAATGCCTCCTGCATCTTTCATGTCAATCCGGTCATCGGGTGCATCGAAGCGGCGTGTTTCTATTCCCATGGTCACGGTAAGATCTCCTCACGGTTACGATCGGGCGGCTTTCCTTCTTCGTTTGCCGCGGCTGACTGAACCGACGCTTGCCGCGCCCGCTTACCGCGGTTCGCTGCGCGTTCGCCGAAGTCTTGGCGTCAGCATCCCCACGCGTTGGCGGTACTCGTCATAATCACGGCCGAAGAGTCCGACGAGATCGCGCTCTTCGTAGCGAATGGCGATGATCATGTAGACGGACATTCCAGCGGCGAGGAGGAGATGGCCATAGGTCATCACCGGAGTTGCCCAGAAGGCGAGAAAAAAGCCGGCGTAGAGGGGATGCCGAACCAGCTTGTACAGGAATGGCTGCCGGAACTGCGGTGCCGCCGCTTGCCAGCCGCGGACATAAAACCAGGCCTGCTGGAGCCCGAACAGTTCGAAATGGTTGATCAGGAAGGTGCTCAAGAGCACCACGAGCCAGCCTGCCGCAAACAGCGTCCACAAGACGTATGCGCCCACACCCGTCACGCTCCATACTTCACCTTCTATCGGACGCCAGAAAGCAAACAGGATGATCAACGCAGCGCTGGCGGCAAGAACATAGACGCTGCGCTCCGCCTGCTCGGGGACAAGGCGCTTCCAGGCTCGCTTGAAGCCCTGGCGTGCCATGATGCTGTGTTGAAGCCCGAACAGGGCAATCAAGGCGACATTTATCAGCAAGGCGAGCAGGGGCGGTGCTGTCGGGCCTTCGTCCACCGTGACCGGGACTATCGGCAAATTGCCTACGAATGCGATGAGGTAAAGAAAAGTCGCGAAGAACACCGCATAGGCGATGACGGCGAATATCAGCGAAGCTGCTTTTGACATGCCGTCTCTCCCTCGGCTGCACTAAGGAAGATTACCACGCGCAGAGGGATTCAAACAAAGGAAAATTCCCGCTTCGAGGGCTTCGTATTACTCTCCTACCTTCGGCAGCAATGAGCGTGGAGCCAGAGGCGCCGAAGGCATCGAGCACGATCTCGCCCCTCGGGAGATGTCCTTGATCGCGTCCCTGATCATCGGGACCGGCTTTTCCGTCGGGTGCATTTCCGCCTGTTCAGCGGACTTGCGCGCGCGCCCTGCGAGCTGAGACTAGTGCGGAGGGGGCGCTGGCGGAGAGACAGGGATTCGAACCCTGGGTACGGTTGCCCGCACAGTAGTTTTCGAGACTACCCCGTTCGACCACTCCGGCATCTCTCCGCGGCGCATTCGGAACGGGCCAGCTGTCCGGTCCGCCCCAAGTCTGTTCGGGAGCGCGCCGGTTAGCGGAAGGTCGGCGGCTTGCCAAGCCCTTACTCGCGTGCCCGGATGGCAACGGCGCGGGAGAGTCGTGGAGTACCGCGGCAGGTGGCTTGTTTCGCATCTGCGAAGGCCTATATTCGCGATCCATGGCTCGTACCCAGTTCTTTTCTGCAGCGGCCGGACGCACCATCGATGTGCCCCAGCGCGCGGTTGCGCGGTTCGGCATCGGCGATGTCGTGCGTCACCGGATATTCGATTTCCGCGGAGTGATCTTCGATATCGACCCGGTTTTCGCCAACAGCGAGGAATGGTACGAATCCATCCCGAAGCATATCCGGCCGAAGCGGGAGCAGCCCTATTACCACCTGCTCGCGGAAAACGAGGAATCCTCCTACGTCGCCTACGTCAGCCAGCAGAACCTGTTGGCCGATGCCGAAGGCGGTCCTGTGGACCACCCCAGCGTGGCCGAATTGTTCAGCGATTTCGAGAATGGGCGATACCGGATGCGGCGTTCGCTGACCCATTGATGCGGGGCATGGCCGAATTGGCGGTCCGCTAGTCCTTGAGCTTCCAACCCGAGCGCAGGACTTTGTAGCTGACGATCGCCAAAGCGATGTTCAGCACCACCAGTCCGGCCGCCGCACCCAGCACCGCGGTGTTGGTGTCGCCGATATCGCTCTGGCCGAGAAATCCGAAGCGGAAACCGGAAATCACATAGAAGAACGGGTTGAACCGGCTGACGGCCTGAAACAGCGGCGACAGATTGTCGATTACGTAAAAGGTGCCGGAAAGCAGCGACAACGGCGCGATGACGAAATTGGTCACTGCGGCGTTGTGATCGAATTTCTCCGCCCAGATGGAGGCAAGCAGGCCCATCAGCGCCAGCATGACCGAACCCATCAAGCCGAACCACGCGACTGCCCAGGGATGCGCCATGGCCAGCGACACACCCGGCCACAGCGACATCGCGAGACCGACCGCCAAGCCGACCATTATCGCACGGGTGACCGCCGCCAGCACGATTCCGGCCATCAATTCGCCTTCGGAAAGCGGCGGCATCAGCAGATCGATGATGGTACCCTGGATCTTGCCCGCCAGCAGCGAGAAGCTGGAATTGGCGAAGGCATTCTGCATCATGCCCATCACGATCAGGCCAGGAGCGACGAATGTCGCGAAGGGGACGCCCAGCACTTCGCGGCCTGGCCTACCCCCCGCACCGCCAAGTGCAACGGTGAAAATAACCAGAAACAGTAGGGTTGTGACCGCCGGGGCCCAAATCGTCTGCGTCTGCACCTTGAGAAATCGCCGAACCTCCTTAATATAGAGACTCCAGAGGCCGATGCGATTGACGCCGTATATTATCGGCACACCGCGTGGGCCGAACCGGTTGTTACCGTCAGTGAAAGTGCCAGAACCCGGTAACCGGGTCCCGGTCTTTTCAGTGTTTTCTTGTGTGCGGGCTTGATCGGCCATGACGGCGCGCCTAGTGCGAACAGGGTTTGCTGGCAAGTCCGGCCGAGGCTGTTTTATTATTGGATTCTTGTGAATGAGCTGGACTGACGAGCGAATTGGTACCCTGAAGACGATGTGGGAAGGCGGATCGACCGCTAGCCAGATCGCAGAGGAACTGGGCGGCGTGAGCCGAAATGCCGTGATCGGCAAGGCGCACCGCCTGGGCCTCAAGTCGCGCCCGTCGCCGGTAAAGGCCAACGACAAGAAGGCTGACCCGGCAAGTACGGCCTCCAAGCCCACTGCAAAGAAGGCTGCCCCCAAGCCCGCATCCCGGCCCGCACCCGTGCGCCCTCAGGCAGCGAAGCATCCGCCGCGCCCCGTGGCACCCGTAGCTTCCCATGCCACTCCGGAAGGGAAGGATATTCCGTCCCAACCGATGCCCAACCCGTCGAGCAATTTGCCGAAGATCGTCTCGGTCGGCCCCGGCGGTTTCCTCCGGCAGGGTCCGGGCGACCAGCAGCCGCCGATACCGCCCGCTCCGCCGCGCCGCCTAGTGCCGGCCAAGCCCAGTCCCGCAATAGCCGGCAAGACCACATTGCTCGATCTGAACGACAAGGTCTGCCGTTGGCCGATGGGCCATCCGGGAGAACCCGATTTCCATTTCTGCGGGCAGGACGTGAACCCGGGCTTCCCCTATTGCGTCGAACATTGCGGACGGGCGTTCCAGGCACAGCTGCCTCGCGGTTCGCGCCGTCCGCCCCCGCCCCTGCCATTTGGCGGGCCGCGCGTCCGCTAAGCCAGCTTCCCAACTGCGATTTGCGGCCCGCCAGGCCCGCGCAGTGCTGGCCAACCCGCGTTTCCTGCTGCTTGACGAGCCGCTGTCCTCGCTTGATCAGGCACGCGGCGCAGAGATCCTGACCATGATCGAAGAAATCGGCACTACCATCGGCATCCCGATGATCTACGTCAGCCACCAGCCGGAAGAAGCCGCGCGGCTCACCGATACGGTGCTGCAACTCGCCCCCGCCTAGAAAAGCGCCCTTGCACCGCTGCATCCCCCGCCGCTAGAGGGGGCCGGCAATACCGACAGGAAATTCCATGGCGCTTTCACTTCATTCGGCCCTGATCCCCAGCATGGTCCAGATCACCCGGTCCGTCAGCAAACTGGTCGATAAGGCAGAGGCGCATTGCGAGGAGAACTCCCTGCCACACAGCGAGATCATCGGAGCGCGGCTGGCGGAGAATATGCTGCCCTTCGCCTATCAGGTGAAATGCTGCTGGGCCCACTCTTCGCACGCGGTCGCGAGCGTTCGCGAGGGCGTGTTCACGCCCGACATGAGCCCGTTTCCCGACAGCTTCGCAGGCTTGCGCGAAGTGCTCGCAAAGGCGGTGGATGAACTGGAAGCGATTACCGAGGCGGAACTCGAGGAACTCGCCGGCAAGGACATGCGGTTCGAAATTCCCGGCAAATACCGGATCGACTTTACCGGACAGGAATTCCTGCTCAGCTTTGCGCAGCCGAATTTCTATTTTCACGCCAGTACCGCCTATGACATCCTTCGCATGAAGGGCCTGCCGCTGGGCAAGACCGACTATCTCGGCAAATTGCGATTGAAGGGCTAGTGCGGTGAACTATCGAGCCACTTCATTCGCCGCCGCAGCCGCGTTGCTGTGCACGCACCAGGTCGCGATGGCAGATTTGCCGCCGCCGGTGCAGGCGATGATCGATGCTGCCAAAGCTACCGGCGATCCCAAGAAAGTGGCCACGGTCATCGAACTCGCCAAGGCGACGAACCCCGAGGCCATTGCCGAAATCGACCAGATCGATGGCGAGTATGCCTCTCTGCGGGCTGAGCTTGTGGTT
>NZ_JAXMJI010000036.1:0-17494 GCF_034376665.1 Allopontixanthobacter sp.
CGAGCGGGTCTGCGCTCCGGTGAGCGGGAACGGCAATTGCAGCTTGCTGCGGTACGCCTCGTCGCCGCGTAGTGGTTGACCTCTGCGGGCGCGATTGTCCGCCCGCACCAGCATCAAAGCGAGACTGTTGGCGAGTAGTTCATCATAGGCGATCCTGTCGCGCGGGCCGGGATCCTCGCTCTTGTGGGCAGCGCGCAATGCATCAGCCCAGTCCGGCCAACCTGCCTTCGCAAGCTGCGCCCGCTCGATCCATTCGGGCATATCCGGCAGCCGGGCCAGCGCCTGTTCGACCAGCCCGGCGACCTTGGGCTGCGTCAACCCTTCGGACAGGCGGTAGACCGGCTCACTCAGCCGCCCCAGCGTGTCGCCGCCATCGGCCACCACATGGTCGGGATGGACGATCTGGAGCATGTCGCCATAACGGTCGAGCCGCCCGGCAACCCAGCGCTTCTCCCCCACCGGAAGCAGCTTTTTGGCGGTAAAGGATGCGCGGCCGAAATAGGTCAGCGAACAGACGTTACCCACCTCGTCCTGCGCGAGAACACGGTACGGCCCGCGGCCGCTGGAACTGCGATGTTCGATCGGGGTGAGCGCAACGACGATCTGCTCGCCCTCGCTGCCCGCGTCCAGATCGGCAATCGCACGGCGGGTTACGAAGCGTTCGGGCAAATGGAAGATGATATCGCGCACCCGGGACAGCCCCAGTTTCTCGAGCGGCTTCCTGAGTTTCGGCCCCACTCCTTCCAACGCCTCAACCTCGACAAACAGGGGATTGAGGGCTTCCGGGCGCATACCCTTCCTATAGCCGCTTGCACGGCAATGGCGAGTGCCCTAACCGCCCCCCATGCCCGAAAAATCATCGCTCGAAGCTCGTTTCGCCCGCGCCAAATTCCGCGGCTGGCACCGGGGTACGCGGGAAGCCGACTACATGATCGGCGGCTTCTTCGACCGGTATCACGGCAGTTGGGGCGAAGCCGAACTCGCTTGGTTCGAGACCCTGCTGGACGAAGACGACGTCGACATCATGGCCTGGGCGCTAAAAACACAAACCGTACCCGAGCGCATGGTCAGTCCGCAGATGGAATTGATGATGCGGCTGGACTACGTCGAAATACCCCGCTGACCCTTCCCGATCACTTTTTCGATTAGAGCTTTTGATGCCCGATCTGTCCCGCATTCTCGATGCGAACACCCCGCTGACCCTGTCCTCCGTCGCGCGCGGGGCGCAGCCGCTGGTGCTGGCCGATCTGGCGCGCGCGTCGAAAGGACGCGCGGTATTCATCGCGGCGGACGATGCGGCGATGCGGGCGGTGTCGGACACTGCCCATTTCTTCGCTCCTGAATTGGAAGTGATCGAATTCCCCGCGTGGGATTGCCTGCCTTACGACCGCGCCAGTCCCGCCCTGTCGGTGAGTGCGCGGCGCCTGGCTGCGCTGCACAGCCTGCAGAGCGGCAAACGCGGGTCGCAATTGCTGGTCACCACGGTCAATGCGGTGCTGCAGCGGGTGCTGACACCGTTTCGCATTCGCGAATCTGTCCGCCGGTTCAAACCGGGCACCGAAATCGGCCATGACAGCCTGACCCATCTGCTGATGCGGCAGGGATATTCGCGCACGGACACTGTCATCGACGCGGGCGAGTTCGCCGTGCGTGGTTCGATCTTCGACATCTTTCCGTCCGGACTGGAACAGGGGCTGCGGCTCGATTTCTTCGGGGACGAGCTGGAAAGCCTGCGCCTGTTCGATCCCGGCACCCAGATGAGCACGGGGATCCTGAAGGAGCATCTGCTGCTGCCCGCCAGCGAGGCCTTGCTGGACGACGACACGATCAAGCGGTTCCGGGGGCGTTACCGCGAAATGTTCGGCGCGGCGGCGACCGGTGATCCGCTGTATCAGGCGGTCAGCGAGGGACGTCGGCAGGCGGGGATGGAACATTGGCTGCCGCTGTTCGAGGAAAAGCTGGCGACGCTGTTCGATCATTTGTCGAAGGACGACCAGATCATTATCGATACAGCGGCAATTTCGGCGGGTGACGAGCGCCTGTCGGACATTACCGAATACCATCAATCGCGCCAGGCGGCTGCAGGCCAGAAGGCGGGCAGCTACCGCCCGATTGCCGAAGATGCGCTTTATCTGACGCGGCCCGAATACGAGGGTTTCCTGAACCAGTGGCCGGTTCACAAGACCAGCATCTTTGCCGAACCGCCGAGCACGGTGGTGGTCGATTTCGGCTTCACGTCGGCCCGCGATTTCACGCCGGAGCGAGCGCGCGGGGACAATATCTACAGCGCCGCCGCCCAGCATCTGCAGACGTTGGGCAAAGCGGGCAAGCGTCCCCTGCTCGCCGCCTATTCCACCGGCAGCCGCGCACGCATCGCCTCGATCCTGTCCGAAGCCGGGTGCGTGACCGCGCTTGCAGGAAGCTGGCAGGAAGCGCTTGGACTCTCGGCGAAAGGCAAACCGGCAGCGTTTGTGCTGCCGCTCGAAAGCGGCTTTGCAAACGACCAGATGGAACTGCTGACCGAGCAGGACATTCTCGGAGACCGGCTGGTCCGCCGCAAGAAGAAACGCAAGGACGCGGACGCCTTCCTGGCCGAATTGTCAGCGCTCAATTCCGGCGATCTGGTGGTCCACAGCGACCACGGCATCGGGCGCTATCTCGGGCTGGAACCGATTGCCGCGGGCAAGAGCCTGCATGATTGCGTGATGCTGGAATACGCCGGGGGCGACAAGCTCTATATTCCGGTCGAAAACCTCGAAGTCCTTTCGCGCTACGGATCGTCGGAAGACTTCGTCCAACTTGACCGACTCGGCGGCGAGGCTTGGCAGCGCCGCAGCTCGCGGATGAAGGAACGCATCCGCGAAATCGCGGACGAATTGATGAAAACCGCTGCCGCCCGCGCCCTGCGCAAAGCCCCGGTGCTGAGCGCGGACGAGCAGACCTACAACCAGTTTGTTGACCGATTCCCGTGGGAAGAAACCGACGATCAGGACCGCGCGATTTCCGACGTGCTGAGCGACCTCGAAAGCGGAAAGCCGATGGACCGGCTGGTGTGCGGTGATGTCGGCTTCGGCAAGACGGAAGTTGCGCTCCGGGCCGCCTTCGTCGCGGCCATGAACGGCCAGCAGGTCGCCGTGGTCGCGCCAACCACCCTTCTCGCCCGCCAGCATTACACCAATTTCGCCGATCGTTTCGCCGGGTTCCCGCTCAAAATCGGCCGCCTCTCGCGCCTCGTCCCGGCCAAGGAAATGACCGACACCCGCAAGGGGTTGGAAGACGGCACAATGGACGTGGTCATCGGCACCCACGCAATCCTGTCCAAATCCACCCGGTTCAAGGACCTCGGCCTGGTGATCGTGGACGAGGAACAGCGGTTTGGCGTCACCCACAAGGAAAAGCTCAAACAGCTGCGCGCCGACGTCCATGTCCTGACGCTGACCGCCACGCCGATCCCGCGCACGTTGCAGATGGCGATGGCGGGCCTGCGAGAACTCTCCACTATCCAGACCCCGCCGGTCGACCGGCTGGCCGTCCGCACCTATGTGATGGAATGGGACGACATGGTAATGCGCGAGGCATTGCTGCGCGAACATCACCGCGGCGGGCAGAGCTTTATCGTGGTGCCGCGCATTGCCGACATGGCCAGCGTGGAAGAATGGCTCCACACGCATGTGCCCGAAATCAAGGCAATCAGCGCGCATGGCCAGATGTCCCCAACCGAGGTCGAAGCGCGGATGGGCGCGTTCTACGACCGGAAATACGAAGTGCTGCTGTCGACTACGATCGTCGAAAGCGGGCTCGACATTCCCACCGCCAACACCATCATCATTCACCGCGCCGACCGTTTCGGGCTGGCCCAATTGTACCAGCTTCGCGGCCGCGTCGGCCGGTCGAAGCTGCGCGCCTATGCCTTTCTGACCCACCCGCGCGACCAGCAATTGTCCGAAGTGGCCGAAAAGCGACTGAAAGTGCTCGGCGATCTCGACAGCCTGGGTGCCGGATTCCAGCTCGCCAGCCACGATCTGGATATTCGCGGCGCGGGCAATCTGCTGGGCGACGAACAGTCGGGCCATATCCGAGAAGTAGGCTTCGAATTGTACCAGTCGATGCTGGAAGACGCCATAATGGCGGTCAAGGCCGGGGATACCGGGCTGGAACGCGATACCGCCAAGCTGAGCCCGCAGATCACGGTCGATGCGCCGATCATGATCCCCGAAGATTACGTCCCGGACCTGACCGTGCGGATGGCGCTCTATCGCCGCCTGAACAATGCGCAGGACAAGGCCGAGATTGAGGCGATGGCAGCAGAAATGATCGACCGGTTCGGCGCGCTGCCGCAGCCGACCAGCAATCTGATCCGGCTGATCGAGATCAAGCACCAGGCGATCACCGCCAATATTTCGAAGATCGATGTCGGCGCGCGCGGCACGTTGGTGACGTTCCACAAGGACGATTTTCCCGACCCGATGGGGCTATTGTCCTATGTCGAACGGCTGGGTGAAACCGCAAAATTGCGGCCCGACATGAAGCTGGTGATCAACCGGGCGTGGAACGATCCCGTTTCGCGGCTTAATGGCCTGTTCCAGCTGACCAAGGGTCTCGGCAATATCGCCCGGAAAGCCGCCCGACGCTGATCTTTCAGCAGGCCCGCCGCGCCAGCACGGCGAATTCTTCTGCTTCCATTGGGACGGCTTGCAGGAACCCCTGGTAAAACTCGCACCCTTCGCTGGCGATCAGGTCACGCTGGCCCCGCGTTTCGATACCCTCTGCAATCGTCTGGAGCCCCAAGGCCTTGGACATCGCGACAATTGCCCGGAACACCGCCAGATCTTTCGGTGCATCTGCGATCCCTTCCACCATCGCCCGGTCCAGCTTGAGGTAATCCAGCGGCAATATCTGGAGGTAACGGAAATTGCAGAATCCGGCCCCAAAATCATCGAGCGCAATGCGCACTCCGCTGTCCCGCAGATCACCGAGCATTGCCGCCGATCGTTCGAGTTCGGCCAGCAAGACATGTTCGGTGATTTCCAGCGTCAATCGGCCCGGGGCAAATCCGGATGCCCGAGCCATCGCCAATAGCTCACGGGCAAAACTGGCGGCGGCCAGATCAGCCGGTGTGACATTGAGCGACAGGCGCAAGCCGGACGGCCAATGCGCAGCCTCCGCCAACGCCCGTTCGGCAATATGGCGGGATAGCGGCGCAACGTGATCCGCCCGTTCGGCAATTGCAAACAGCGCGCTGGCACCAATGCGGCCCAATTGCGGATGTTGCCAGCGGGCCAATGCCTCCGCCCCGACCAACCGGTCATCGGGCAGGCTGTATTGCGGCTGGAACACCACTTCGATTTCGCCACGGTCGAGCGCGGCCAGCAAATCGGCTTCCAACTGTGCACTGGGGCGCCCCCGCGGCGCATGGGTACCATCGGCCCAGACAACGCGCTGGCCGTGGCTGCGATGCGCCCGCTCCAGTGCCTCCCCCGCGCGGTCGAAGATCATCTGCGGCCCCTCCCCCGGCATGGCCCGCATCAGCGCGACGCGCGGCCACAGGCGCAGGGTGCTCGCATTGTCGATTGCTGTAATCGGCAACGCCACGGCATCCGCCAGCGCCTCGCCAAGCCATTGCCAGCGTTCGCGGCTGCAGGCTTCGCGCACCGCCAGCAGGAATTTTCCGCCACCGATCCGCGCCGCGATCCATTCCCCGTCCTCGAATTCATCCTCCGCGAAATGGCCGATCCGCTGCGCCACCGTGATCAGCGCACCGTCCCCTGCCGCCTCGCCATAGGCCAGATTGACCGTGTCGAAACGGCCCAGCGACAGCAGCATGACGTGCACCGGCGAGGCCCGACCTTCCGCCGCTGCGGAACCTTGCCAATCGTCAAGCCGGTCCCGTGCCGCCTCGACCCCAGCCAGACCGGTCAGCACATCGCGCGGCTTGGCCGGCGCCGACTTGTCATTCATTCGTCGCAAATTTGTCATCGCCTGCCTTTACCGGGAAACCGCTGACACACCCGCGCTTTGTCAGATGCGTTGCCAAATGGCACAGCGGCCCATAGGAACGTCAACGGCAATCGCGCCGGCGCGCGGGGGAGCGGACTTCTGACCGACAGACACGATTTTACGCGGCTCGCTCTGCTCGCATCGGACACCGAACAGGCGGTGGAAGCCGAATCAGAGCTGCGCGGCCTGATCGACTGGGTTCCCGTCGAGGAAGCCGAGGCGGTGGTTGTCCTGGGCGGCGACGGCTTCATGCTGCAAACCCTCCACCATATGCTCGACAACGGGCGCGTGATCCCGGCTTACGGCCTCAACCTCGGAACAGTCGGCTTCCTGATGAACAAGCAGCGCAGCCGGTCAAGCTTCCTCGCCCGGGTGAACCGGTCCCGGTCGATCGCGATTTCCCCACTGCGGATGGAGGCGGTGACGCAAGTCGGCACGCACCATACATTCTGCGCCATCAACGAGGTCTCGCTGCTGCGTGAAACCCGCCAGACGGCCAAGATGGAGGTGATCGTCGACGACAAGGTGCGGATCCGGGAGCTGGTCTGCGACGGCGTGTTGGTGGCGACCCCGGCCGGTTCGACCGCTTACAATTTGTCCGCCAACGGTCCGATTCTGCCGCTCGATTCCAATTTGCTGGCGCTGACGCCGATCTCCGCATTCCGGCCGCGGCGCTGGCGCGGGGCAATCCTGCCTGATCGCAGCCGCATCACCTTTCGGGTACTGGATTCGGTAAAGCGTCCCGTTTCCGCTGTCGCCGACCAGAAGGAATTGCGCGACATTGCCGAGGTATCGCTCGAAATCGACCGCGGATCCCAGCTCACCCTTCTGTTCGATCCCGGGCATTCGCTGGACGAGAGGATCGTCGCCGAACAATTCCTGGTGTGAATTCGGGCCGGACTTTTTCGCGCGCCCCGCCCGCATCCACTTGCCAAACGAATCCGCCCTGCATATAGGCCCACTCCTGTCCGCAAGGGCAGCTGAGATCGTGTTCCCCGATAGCTCAGCGGTAGAGTAGGTGACTGTTAATCACTTGGTCGTTGGTTCGAATCCAACTCGGGGAGCCACTCTTTTCCTGTAAGGAAATTCTCGAAGGGCCGGATCAGCAGTGCTGAACCGGCCCTCGATGTTTGCCGTGGCCTCCGGCTTATGCCGCAGAGCCGTGGCAATGCTTGTACTTGTTGCCCGAACCGCAGGGGCACTGCGCATTCCGGCTGATGTTCATATCGGAGTAGGGGTTGTCCTGGTTCGAACCGCCCGGTCCGGCCGCTGCGCGCGGGGAACCGGCGAAGGAACCGAACATCGCCTCTCGCCCGGCAGACCCGTCGTTATCATCGGAATTGTCGAGACCGCTCAGCGGATCGACATGGCCGGTCAGGAAATCGGGCAGATCGGGCAAGGTCTGCTGCGGCGGCGGTGCCATGCGCAATTCGCTCTTCAGCAGGATGCCGGTGATGTCTTCGCGCAGCGAATCCAGCATGTGCTCGAACAGACCGAAAGCTTCCTGCTTGTATTCGTTGATCGGCTGTTTCTGGGCATAGGCGCGCAGGAACACCACCTGCCGCAGCGCATCGAGCGTCGCGAGATGTTCCTTCCAGTGGTAATCCAGCCGTTCGAGCAGGATGCTCTTTTCGACCCGGCGCCAGATGGCCGGGTCCGAAGCCGCGATCTTGCGTTCCATGATCGCGTCCACTTCGGTGCGGATCCGCTCCTCGATGATTTCCGGCTCGACATGGTCTTCTTCCAGCCAGCTGTCGATCGGCGGCGAGATCCCCAGCACTTCGGCGGTGCGGTGCTTCAGGCCCGCGATGTCCCATTGCTCGGGATAGGAGCCGGGAGGGCAAGCGGTGCTGACAATCGAGTTGACCGTGTCGTGGCGCATATCGACGACCACATCGTCAACCGCTTCACTATCCATGATCTCGGCGCGCTGTTCGTAGATGACCTTGCGCTGATCGTTCATCACGTCATCATATTCGACGACCTGTTTGCGAATGTCGTAATTGCGCGCCTCGACCTTTTTCTGCGCGGTTTCGATCGCCTTGCTGAGCCACTTGGAACCGATCGCCTCGCCGTCTTCCAGGTTGGAATTCATCATCCGGCTGAACAATGTGTCCGGCCCGAAAATGCGCAGCAGATCATCCTCCAGACAAAGGTAGAAGCGGGACAGGCCGGGGTCGCCCTGGCGGCCCGAACGGCCGCGCAACTGGTTATCGATCCGGCGGCTTTCGTGACGCTCCGTGCCGAGCACGAACAAGCCGCCTGCCTCCAGCACCTTTTCGCGTTCGACCTTGACCTCTTCCTTGATCCGGGCGAGCGCGGCGTCGCGCTCCGGCCCTTCCGGCATTCCGGCGAGTTCGTCATTCTCCCGAAACTCGACGTTGCCGCCGAGCTGGATGTCGGTTCCGCGCCCCGCCATGTTGGTGGCGATGGTAACCGCACCGAGCCGCCCGGCCTGCGCCACGATATGCGCTTCGCTTTCATGAAAGCGCGCGTTCAGGACGGAGTGCTTGACCCCTTCCGCGTCGAGGAATTTCGACAGCAGTTCGGATTTCTCGATCGAAACCGTGCCGACCAGCGTCGGCTGGCCGATTTCGGCCTTTTCCGCGATCGCCTTGGCAATCGCCTTGAACTTGTCCTCGGTGTTCTTGAAGAACTGGTCTTCCTCGTCGATCCGCAGGACCGGAACGTTGGTGGGGATGGTGACCACATTCATCTTGTAGATTTCCCAGAACTCGCCCGCTTCGGTGGCGGCGGTGCCGGTCATGCCTGCCAGCTTGGGATACATGCGGAAATAATTCTGGAAGGTGATCGAGGCCATGGTCTGGTTTTCCGGCTCGATCTTCATGCCTTCCTTGGCCTCGACCGCCTGGTGCAATCCGTTGGACCAGCGGCGCCCGTCCATCATCCGGCCGGTGAATTCGTCGATGATAACGACCTTGTCGTCCTTGATGATGTAATCGGTGTCGCGCTTGAACATGATGTTCGCTTTCAGCGCCTGATCGAGGTGATGGACCACCTGGGTGTTCACCACATCATACAGATTGTCGCTTTCGAGCAAGCCGGCATCGGCCAGCATCTGTTCGACCTTTACGGACCCTTCTTCGGTCCAGGAGATGTTCTTGGTCTTTTCGTCCGCGTCGTAGAAATCGGGGTCGATCTGTTTCACGATGGCGTCGATCTGGACATACAGCTCGGTCTTGTCTTCGGTCGGGCCGGAGATGATCAGCGGAGTCCGGGCTTCGTCGATGAGGATCGAATCCACCTCATCGACGATGGCGAAATTAAACGGCCGCTGGACCATCTGGCTGCGTTCGTGCTTCATGTTGTCGCGCAAATAATCGAAGCCGAATTCGTTGTTGGTGCCGTAGGTGATGTCGGCAGCATAGGCCTCGCGCCGCTCGAATTCGCCGAGGTTGGGGACGATCACGCCGACAGTCAGGCCCAGCCAGGTGTACAGCTGGCCCATCCATTCGGCATCGCGCCGGGCGAGGTAATCGTTGACCGTTACCACATGGACGCCCTTGCCGTCGACGGCGTTGAGATAGGTCGCCAGCGTCGCCACCAGCGTCTTGCCCTCGCCCGTGCGCATTTCCGCGATTTCCCCGCGGTGCAGCACAACACCGCCGATCAGCTGGACATCGAAGTGCCGCATACCCAGCACGCGGACGGATGCTTCGCGAACGGTGGCGAAGGCTTCGGGCAGTATGTCGGCGAGGGTCTTGCCATCGGCCAATTGAGCACGGAATTTCTCGGTCTGGGCCTGAAGTTCCTTGTCCGACAGCGCGGTGATCTGGTCTTCCAAGGCATTTACCTGGTCGACGATCTTGCCGATGGATTTGACGTAGCGGTCGTTCGAGGACCCGAATACGGATTTGGCGAGTGTCTTGAGCATGGGAATGGGTCCTGTCGGGCCGGAATATATCGGAATGGATCGGCAGCGAGCGCCTGATGCAGCCGCGCAGCCTCTGAATGTCGGAAATTGGGCAGAAATCCTGGCGTTATTCGCCCAGCACTGGTGACCCAGAGCTAATTACCCAGCGCTACTCGTAAGCGCGATCGGCCCCGAAATGGATCGTGGGGATGAAGATCACAATGGGTTTGCGAACCTTGCAAACCTTTATCGGATCATCCTTCGTCGGACTGGTGGCTGGATGAACGACACAATCACACTGCGTGACCTTACCCTGCTGGCAATCCGCGCTGGTGCCGCTAACCTGTTCGCTCAACGTATCGAACACCGCCGCATTGGCAGGCGCACCCACAGCCGCAAGGCCGGTGATGAGCGCAAGGCAGGTGAGAAGACGGCGAAACATTACTGATCAATATATGGAGTCCGCGTCAATTAGTCCACTCGCAAACGCATTTACGTTGCCGCTGTGCCGCAGTAGATGCACCGCCATGGACCCAACCCGCTCCCCCCTCGCCCTGCCCTTTCCCGCAATGCCCGTCATCGACGGAGTCACGCTGCGCACGGCGCGGGCGCGGTACAAGGATTGGGACCGGGCCGACCTGACCTATGTCGAACTGGTCGAAGGTACCAGTGTCGCCGGGGTGTTCACCCGCAGCGCCTGCCCCTCCACCGAAGTGGAAATGGGCCGCGAACAGGTCAAATCCGGCACGGCGCGCGCCCTGGTGGTGAATGCGGGCAACTCCAACGCCTTCACCGGGCGCCGCGGACGCGAAGCGGTGGAACAGATCATGGCGCAGGTTTCGGGACACCTCGCCTGCGACCCGCGCGAAGTCTTTGTTTGCTCCACCGGAGTAATCGGGGTGCCCCTGCCCAAGGACAAGGCGCAGGCTGGGATTGCCGCCGCGCTGCAGGCGGCCCCGTGCAGCTGGGAAGAAGCCGCGAACGCGATCGCCACTACCGACAGTTTTGCGAAAGGCGCAACAGCCTCCGCCATGGTCGGCGGCAAAAGGGTCGAACTCGCGGCGATCATCAAGGGTAGCGGCATGATCGCGCCCGACATGGCAACCATGCTGGGCTATATCTTCACCGATGCCGCGATCGCGCCGGAATTCCTCCAGCAGCTGCTGAATGCCAGCAATGCGCAGACATTTTCCTGCATCACCGTGGATAGCGACACGTCCACCAGTGACACCGTGTTGGCCTTCGCAACGGGGAGAGCGGGCAACCCGCCGCTGACCAGCTTCGAGGATCCGGGCGCGGATGCCTTTGCGGCCGCGCTGCACGATGTGTGCCGCCAGATTGCCCATCTCGTCGTGCGGGACGGCGAAGGTGCGAGCAAGTTCATCGAAATCGCGGTCACGGGGGCAGTTTCGAACGCAAGTGCGCACAGGATCGGAATGTCGATCGCCAATTCGCCGCTGGTCAAGACCGCGATCGCGGGGGAGGATGCGAATTGGGGCCGGGTCGTGATGGCCGTGGGCAAGGCGGGGGAACCGGCGGACCGGGACAAACTCGCAATCCGCTTTGCCGACAAATGGGTCGCGCAGGCCGGCCTCGCAGTCGACTCCTATGACGAGGCCCCCATCGCCGCGCATCTCAAAGGTCAGGAAATCTCCATCGGAGTCGATCTCGGGCTTGGTCAGGGCCGCGCCACCGTCTGGACCTGCGATCTGACCCACGGCTACATCGCTATCAACGCCGATTACCGTTCATGACCGAGGCCACGGCCTTTCACGAGGCGGTTTTCAGCCTCCTGCGCGATGTGTCGCAGAACATCATTCTGCCGCATTACCAAAGTCTTACGTCCGACCAGATCGATGAAAAATCCCCGGATGATCTGGTAACCGTGGCGGACTGTTTGGCGGAAGAGCGGCTGGCCGAAGGTCTGGCGCGGATCATTCCCGGAGTCCCGATCGTGGGCGAGGAAGCGGCGCATGCCGACCCTTCCGTGCTCGACCGGCTTTCGGGTGACTGCTGGATCGTCGATCCGATCGACGGGACCAACAATTTCGCCCATGGCCGCCCGCCTTTCGGCATCCTGATCGCCCTGGCGTCCGGCGGAGCAGCGCTTAGTGGATGGATCTACGACCCCCTGACGGACCGTCTGTGCAGCGCCCACTTCGGCAATGGTGCATTTATCAACGGGAAGCGAATCTATACGCGGATCAGCGGGGCTGACTTGCCGGTGGCGGCCATTTCAACCCAGTATATGGATCCGGACAAGCGTCAGGCGGTCATGGACCACATTGCGCCGCATTACAGCCTGGTCGATATTCCCCGCTGCGCCGCCGAGCAATATCCCCGGCTCGCGCTCGGAACCAACGATGTCTCGATTTTCGAACGGACCCTGCCGTGGGACCATGCCGCCGGTGTCTTGTGGCTTAACGAAGCCGGCGGCAAGGCGGCGCGGCTGGACGGATCGCCCTACCGGGTGGACGAACA
Source organism: Allopontixanthobacter sp. (assembly GCF_034376665.1). Taxonomy (NCBI): domain Bacteria; kingdom Pseudomonadati; phylum Pseudomonadota; class Alphaproteobacteria; order Sphingomonadales; family Erythrobacteraceae; genus Allopontixanthobacter; species Allopontixanthobacter sp. The sequence continues at coordinate 12,353 of NZ_JAXMJI010000036.1, forward strand.
TGGCCGCACCGGTCTGATCGGTGCGGCCACGCCGGAATTGTTCGAAGAACTTGCGGTACGGCTGGACGGGATGCCCTAGAGCACGCCTTCCAGCCAGCTCTTCAGCTGACCCTTGGGCGCAGCGCCGAGTTTCTGGGCCACGGGCTTGCCGTCCTTGAACAGCACCATCAGCGGGATCGACTGAACGCCGATTTCGCCGGGAACGCCGGTATTTTCCATGATGTCCATCTTGGCGATCGTCACCTGGTCGGCCAGTTCGTCGCTGATTTCCTCCAGCGCCGGGCCAATCATCTTGCACGGGCCGCACCATTCGGCCCAGAAATCCACCAGCACGGGCTTGCCGGATTCGAGTACGTCGGCCTTGAAACTGTCGTCGGTGACTTTGATTGTCGCCATGATTATTCTCCTTATCGATTGTCTCTAACTTAGTCGCTCCGGCGCATCACTCAAGCAGGGAAGCGGAAAAGCTTTCCTGTGCGGGGAGCAACCGGGGTTTGTACTGCGCCAGAATATCCGGCGGGACGGGAACCAGCAGCGGGGTCTGCGTATACAGCACTGCGGCGCTGATCGTCCGGCCCGGATAGATTTCTGCCAGAGCCGCTGCATAGGCGCCCATCTGCTGCAGGGTGCTGCGCGGCAGATCCGCTAGCCCGGTGGGCGGGCGGCGTGCGGTCTTGAAATCGACTACCGTCACCGCCTTGTCCGTGACCAGTAACCGGTCGGCGGTGCCGGCGATGACCTGGCCTTCCACGATGGCCGCGAGCGGAACCTCAGCCAAGGCGGCGGGCGAGAAAATCTCTACGAATTCAGGCGTCGCCAGTACGGTAAGCGCGGATTGCAGCATATCCTCGCGCATGGCATCGGCCAGGTCGGGTGCCTGCCGCGCCAGCCATACCCGCGCCGAATGTTCGCGCATTTCGAGAGCGACATCGGGCAGGCGTTCCAGCAGGCTGTGGATCAGCACGCCCCGCCGTGCGGCATCGCGGGCAATCTCCGGCGGCAGCGGCGGGTCGGCCCCCTGCTCGCCGCCGGCAGAGGATGGCGCGAGCGGCCGCGGTGGTCGCGGCTCCGGACCGATTGGCGTGATCGCCCAGTGCGGCAATTCGGGCCTAGCAGCGGTCGCATCGGTCCCTGCGCCGGAAACGGGACCGGGCCGCGCGCCGTGGGCCTTGCGGGTTCCCCACACCGGATCGGGCTCCGCCTCGGCGCCGCACAGGGGCTCGAGCCGCGCGTACCAGCTATCGGCTGCTGGAGCGGTTTCCCTTCTTCCCAACGCGCCGCCGACGAACAGCGCTTCTTCCGCGCGGGTCATCGCGACATATAGCAGCCGCCAATGTTCCTCCCGCTCGTTGCCCTTCGCCAGCGCTTCTGCTTCGACTATAGGGCCGACCTTCTCACCCGTGCGAAGCGGGGGCAGTGGTATGGTGCGATCCCCATCCACCAGCGAAAGTCCGCGCACCGGCGATGTGTCGGGATTTCCGGTCGCGTCGGCCAGGATAACCAGCGGGGCCTGAAGCCCTTTCGATCCGTGGACGGTCATCACCCGGACCAGCCCGTCACTCGCCCCCGCCTCGCGCTTCAACTCGCCCTCGCCCGCATCGAACCACTGGATGAACCCCTGCAGGCTGGCGGTATGCGCCGCGGCGTAGTTGGCCGCGGCGTTGAGCAGTTCGTCGATCGGATCGTTGGCATCGCGGCCCAGCCGGGCGACCAGTCTCCGCCGTCCTTGCCACGGCCCGGTCAGCATCCAGTGCAGCAGCGCCTGCGGCAATTCGTAATCCGCCAGCCGCAGCAGGTCGCGCAGCCGGTCGCAGGTTTCGGCCACAAGCGGTTCCTCGCTGCGGCGCAATTGATCCCACAGAGGTGTACCCCTGGGCCGGTGCGCGTGGTGGAGCAGATCGTCTTGGCTCCATCCGCCCAGCGGCGAGACCAGCCAGTTGGCGAGACTGAGATCGTCCAAGGGCTGAACTGCAAAGCGCAGCCCGGCCAGCAAATCCTTGACCGCGAGCGGCGCCCCCAACCTCAGCCGGTCGACCCCGGCCACCGGAACGCCGGCAGCATAGAGCCGCGCCACGATAAGCCCCGCCAACTCGCGCCGCTTGCGTACCAGCACCATGATGTCACCCGGCCCGGCGTTTCGCGCCTTGCCTTTGACCAGTGGATAGCCTTCCGTTAGCCACAAGCGGATTTGCGCGGCGATCCGGTCCGCCATTCGCCGTTCCGGTTCGGAAATCCAGGTTTCGGGCCCTTCTCCTGTATCGTCGCCCTCCGCCGCATCGTCGCCTTGCTGGGCACCGACCGGCTTCCACAGCACCACTTCGCCCGGCCTTGCATCGCCGCGGTGCGGCTCGGGCTGTTGCGAAAGACCGAACTGCTTGTGCCCAATTGCTTCGATCGCCCGGTCAACGAAATCGAGCACCGGCTGTGCGGTTCGATAGGACCGGCCCAAACCAATTTCGAGCAACTCCCGAACGTTGATACGCTCGCGCAGTTCGGATGCGTTCGCGCGAGCCGCCGACATCATTTGCGCGAACCGGTCGCGGTTGTTCGAGAAATTCTTCGGGCTGGTGCCCTGGAATCCGAAGATCGCCTGTTTGTAGTCGCCGACGACGAATATGGTCCTCAACCGATTCTCCCGCTGGCCGATACCGGTGAAGAAATCGCCCGTCAGCGCGGTGATGATCGACCACTGCGCTTCATTGGTATCCTGCGCTTCGTCGATCAGGATATGGTCGAAACGCCGGTCCAGCTTGTAACGGATCCACTCCGACAGGTCGGATTTCGACAGCAAAGCCGCCGCTTGCCGGATCTGGTCATCGAAATCGATGAACCCTTCGCGAGTCTTGGCGTCTTCCCACCGCAAAGCGAATCGCCGCCCGACCAGCAAGGTAGGGGTCAGGAAATCGACGAGGTTGAGCAAGGCCTGGTGTTCACGGGCCTTGTCGAGACATTCCCTTACCCGGCTGACAAATTCGCCGTAATCGGGTGCCTTCTTGCTCAGATTGCCGAGTGAGCGGATTTCGCCTTTCTGGGTGAACAAAGCGTCGCCAAGGCCGGCCAATCGCTCGGACCGCGCCGTGGAATCGCCCGCCAACCATTCCTGCAGGGCAAGAGCGACTTTATCACCGGTCGCGGTCCTCCAGTCACGGTTGATTTCGAGGCAGCGCTGCAGATTGCGAACATCGAACACATCATCGCCGCACAGCGCCGCAAGACTGTTCGGCCCTGCATCGGCGCTGAGGCCCAGCATCCGCCGCACGCTGCCTTCGAGCGGTTCCTGCCAGCTGCCGGGTCCGAACCATGCCTCGCGCGCCTCGGCGCAGCGCATCAGCCATGCGCGCACACCGTCAGGGCCAAGGCGAATGCTGAGCATTTCGAGCGCGGCGATCAGCGCCTCTTCGCGGCCTTCCTCCCAATCGACCAGCATCGCGGCCAGCACTTCATGCGCCAGCAAGTCACGGTCGCGGTCCTCCATCGGGCGGGTGCCGGGGGTCAGCCCCGCCTCCGCCGGAAACGCCGCCAGCAACCATTGTGAAAAGGCGTGGATGGTGTCGATCCTGAGCCCGCCGCCGGGGCTGTCGAGCACGCTGGCGAACAGAGTCCGGGCGCGGGCCAGGGTTGCCTCGTCCACCCCCTCGCCAATCGCCTTCAGATCGGCGGCGAGCGCGGGGCTGTCCATACGTACCCAACTGGCCAGCACTTCGTTGACCCGCGTGGCCATTTCCGCCGCGCCGGCCTTGGTGAACGTCAGGCACAGGATCTGCGAGGGATCGACATCGGGCCGCAGCAGCAGGCGCAGCACCCGCGCGGACAGGACCTGGGTCTTGCCGGTGCCTGCCGACGCCGACAGCCACACGCTGTCCGCCGGATCGACAGCCTGCGCTTGATTGCCGCTGAGCGGATAGACCAGCGTCTTGCCGCTCATGCTTCCCGCCCCATCCATTCATCGAGCCGCATCAACTGGTCAAAGGTGTTGTAGGTCACCGCATCGGGATTGAGCCGCGCGGTGAAGGGTTCATCGCCGAGGATCCACCGGTCGAGCGCATCGTGCAGCAGATCCTCCGCAATCGGCAGAAAGTCGAGCGGGTCGATCTGGCTGTGGTTCCGACCATCCTTCACCGGGCTGACGATATAGCCGAAACCGGTCTCGCTCCTGTCGCTTTTTCCGAGCGACCAATATTCGAACTTCCGCGCCTCGCCCTTGACGCTCTCGAAGCCGCCCCGCTCCGCGATCAGTCCGATCGTGCCGAGTTGCAGCGCATAACCCGCGGCGACTTGCTTTCCACTCGGCGGCGCGCCGGTCTTGTAATCGACAATGGCCAGCCCGCCGTCTGCCAGCACATCGATCCGGTCCGCCTTGCCCCTGATGGTAATGCCCCTGATTTCCATCTCGCCGGATTTTTCAAACAGCACAGGGGTCCGGCCTTCGAATGCGGCAATGGTCTTCTCGGCCCATTGGAGCGCCTCCAGCAGGCGGGGCCGCCACAGCGCGCGCATCAGCGGATGGGCGTTCATCTGCTGCAACACTTCGGCCGCGACCTCCTGCATGGGACGGCCGCTCTTGTGCCAATGTTCGAGTATTTCATGCGCCGCTGTCCCGCGCCATGCGGCCGACGGTTCGGCGTCGAGCGGTTCCAGTTCCGACAGGCGCAGGATGCTCGCGGCGTAGAACTGATAGGGGTCCGAACGCAGCCGGTCGAGCGCGGTCACACTGATCTGCACCCGCCGCTGCGCAGGTGTGGGGCGCGGCTGTGGACGCTCGTAAAGCTCTGGCGGCGGGGCATGATCGAGCGCAGCGGCCATTTCCCTCGCGTGAGTCAGCTGGTGGCGCGGCAGCAGGTCGGTGCCGAGCAAAGCCTGCACCCGGAGCAGGAACCGCGAAGGAATCGCCGGACCCGCGGTATCGCGCCGCGCCCGGCTGAGCACCACTTCCGGCGCGCCGAGCGCTCCGGCAAGATCATGCGCCGACAGGCCGATCCGGAAATCTGCGCCCGGCACACCCAGCGCCCGCAGCACCGGCGCGGCCAGCAGCGGGTTGGCGAACGCGAAGAACAGCGCGATGGCCAGACCGATGATGAACGCGGCGTCGATCAGGCCGGCCAGCAGGAACATGCGGCCGGACAGCATCGGCACCAGCTCCGG